>DASWUI010000678.1:0-1921 GCA_036401715.1 Ramlibacter sp.
TGCCGGGCAGGTCGATGCGCGGCGCGCTCGCTGCCTCGGGCTGCGCCGGCTTCGGCGATGCGCGGCCATTGGCGGCGCACTGCAGGTGCACGGGGTCGGCCAGTTCCCAGTAGCTGGTGCGCACGCCGGGCACGCCGCGCACCCGGATCTCGCCGTCTTCGACGACCAGGTCCTCGGGTGCGACCTCGAGGCGCTTCGCCGCTGCGTGCAGGTAGATGTCGCGCGCTTCCGCGCACACCTGGCGCAGCGCGCTGCCGGAATCCTGCACGGACAGGCTGCCCGAGGTGAAGCCTTCGTTGGGCGAGCCCTCCGTGCTGGCGCGCACCATCGCGATGCGGTCCAGCGCCACGTCGAGCTCCTCGGCCACGACCTGCGCCAGCGCGGTGGTGATGCCCTGGCCCAGTTCGACCTTGCCGCTGCGCACCTCGACGCGCCCGGCCGGCAGGATGGCCAACCACTGGCCGAGCTGCGGATTGGCCTTCAGGCTGGTGGGCAGCTCGCTCATGCCGGCGTCCCCGCGGCGGCGGCGCGCAGAACCGCGCGCACGATGCGGTTGTGCGCGCCGCAGCGGCACAGGTGGCCGTCCAGCGCTGCGCGCACCTGCGCCTCGGTGGGCTGCGGCGAGCGCGCGAGCAAGGCGGTGGCGCTGACCAGGATGCCGGACAGGCAGTAGCCGCACTGTCCCGCCTGCTCCTCGATGAAGGCCTGTTGCAGCGCGCCGGGGCTGCCCTGCCGGGCCAGCCCTTCGACCGTGACGATGTCCTTGCCGTCCGCGGCCCACACCGGCGTGTCGCAGGAGGCCACCGAAACGCCATCGAGCAGCACGTTGCAGGCGCCGCACTCGCCCGCGCCGCAGCCGAAGCGCGGGCCCTTGAGTCCGCAGGCGTTGCGCAGCACGTCCAGCAAGGGCGTGTTCTCGTCGGCCTGCAGCGCGCGCTCGCTGCCGTTGATGCGCAAGCGGTAGGTTCCCGTCGCCATGCCATGTCTCCTGCCCCCTCGACTTCGGGGCGCGCGGGCAGTCTAAGCCATGGCGGCCCGCGCGCGGGCACCGGGCTATACTGGCGTTTCGCTCCGGGGTGCGGGCGGCAGGGGCCGCTCGCTGAGATGGAAACACCAAACCCGAGAACTTGAACCGGTTCGTACCGGCGTAAGGAGAGCTGCATGCCCCCTCCCTCCCCCATCCTTTCCCACCCGGGCCGGCCGCGATGAAGATCGCCGTCGCCGGCGCCGGCCTGCTCGGGCGCCTGCTGGCCTTCCGGCTTTCGCGCGCCGGTCACGAGGTCCACGTGTTCGATCCGGCAACGGACGCGCAGGCGCGCGGTGCCGCCGGCTGGACCGCCGCGGGCATGCTGAGCCCGGTGGCGGAACTGGAATGCGCGGACGAAGGCGTGTTCCGGCTGGGCTTGCGCACGCTGGAGCTGTGGCCGCAGTGGCTGGCGCAGATGCAGGTGCCGGTGGAGTACCGCTTCGACGGCAGCCTGCTGCTGGCGCATCGCGGGGATGAGGGCGCGGCGCGGCGCGTGCTGGACGTGCTCGAAACGAAGCTGGGTTCCGTGGGCCGGGGTGAGGGCAGGAACCCCGGCGATGCGGGAAGCGCCGGGGTTCGCTTCGCCCACCACCAGCCTGCGGGGATCACGGCGGAACGGCTCAAGGAACTCGAGCCGGCCGTGCGCGGCCCGGCGCACGCGTGGCTGCTGCCGCACGAAGGCCGCATCCACACGGTGCAGGCCATGCAGGCACTGGTGGCGGCCGCGCCCGAAGTGCATTGGCACTGGGGCCGCACGGTCCGGTCGCTCGCCGCCGGCGAACTGCGCGCTCCCGACACGCAGCGTTTCGACTGGGTGTTCGACGTGCGCGGCACGGGCGCCCGCCCCGAGCTGCCGGTGCGCGGCGTGCGCGGCGAGATCTTCTGGCTGCAGGC
>DASWUI010000679.1:0-8705 GCA_036401715.1 Ramlibacter sp.
CATGGGCGTCCTACAATCCTTGCCATTATCCGAATTCCAGTGCCGATGACCCGCCGCCGCCCCTTCGAACAACACCAAAGCCCATCGGCGGGCCCTTGTGCCATGCGCCTGCGCGCAGACCCAGTTTCAACTTCCGGAGTCTCCCCATGTCTGCACGTTTCGACGCGACCGCCCTGGTCGTACCGTTTGAGAACCTGAGAATGACGGATGTCGAGGTGGTCGGCGGCAAGAACGCCAGCCTCGGCGAAATGATCTCGCAGCTGCCGCACGGCGTGCGCGTGCCCACGGGCTTCGCCACCACGGCGCACGCGTTCCGCGAGTTCCTCAAGTACGACGGACTGGACAAGCGCATCCGCGAGCGGCTGGCCACGCTGGACACCGAGGACGTGCGCGCGCTGGCTGCCGCCGGCGCCGAGATCCGCGGCTGGGTCGAATCGCAGCCTTTCCCGCCCGAGCTGGAGCGCGCGATCCGCGCCGAGTTCGAGAAGCTGTCGGCGGGCAACCGCGACGCGAGCTTCGCGGTGCGTTCCTCGGCCACCGCCGAAGACCTGCCCGACGCATCCTTCGCCGGCCAGCAGGAAACCTTCCTCAACGTGCACGGCATCGAGCACGTGCTGGAGAAGATGCGCGAGGTGTTCGCCTCGCTGTACAACGACCGCGCCATCAGCTACCGCGTGCACAAGGGCTTCGCCCACGAGCACGTCGCCCTGTCCGCCGGCGTGCAGCGCATGGTGCGCTCCGACCTCGGCGCCTCGGGCGTGATGTTCACCATCGACACCGAGTCGGGCTTCCCGGACGTGGTCTTCATCACCTCCAGCTACGGGCTGGGCGAGACGGTGGTGCAGGGCGCGGTGAACCCCGACGAGTTCTACGTCCACAAGCCGATGCTGCGCGCCGGCCGCAAGGCCGTGATCCGCCGCAACCTGGGCTCCAAGCTGATCCAGATGACCTTCACCACCGACGCGGAGAAGGCGCAGGGCGGCAAGCTGGTCAAGACCATCGACGTGCCGCTGGAGCAGCGCAACCGGTATTCCCTGACCGACGACGACGTCGAGGAACTGGCGCGCTACGCCCTGGTGATCGAGGAGCACTACGGCCGGCCGATGGACATCGAGTGGGGCAAGGACGGCACCGACGGCCAGCTGTACATCCTGCAGGCGCGTCCCGAGACGGTGAAGAGCCAGTCCGAGGGCAAGGCCGAACTGCGCTACAAGTTGAAGAGCAAGGGCACCGTGCTGGCCGAGGGCCGCGCGATCGGCCAGAAGGTCGGGACCGGCCCGGTGCGGCTGGTGCACAGCACCGCGGAAATGGACCGCGTGCAGCCCGGCGACGTGCTGGTCACGGACATGACCGATCCCAACTGGGAGCCGGTGATGAAGCGCGCCAGCGCCATCGTCACCAACCGCGGCGGCCGCACCTGCCACGCGGCGATCATCGCCCGCGAGCTGGGCATCCCGGCCGTGGTCGGCTGCGGCGACGCCACCGAGAAGCTCAAGGACGGCACCCTGGTGACGGTGAGCTGCGCCGAGGGCGACACCGGCTTCATCTACGACGGCCTGCTGGAGACCGAAGTCTCCGAAGTGCAGCGCGGCGAGATGCCGAAGATCAAGACCAAGATCGCGATGAACGTCGGCAACCCGCAGCTCGCGTTCGACTTCGCCCAGCTGCCGAACGACGGCGTGGGCCTCGCGCGCCTGGAATTCATCATCAACAACAACATCGGCGTCCACCCGAAGGCCATCCTCGACTACCCCCACGTCGATGCCGACCTGAAGAAGGCGGTGGAGTCCGTGGCGCGCGGCCACGCCTCGCCCCGGGCCTTCTACGTCGACAAGGTGGCCGAGGGCGTCGCCACGATCGCCGCGGCCTTCTGGCCCAAGCCGGTGATCGTGCGCCTGTCGGACTTCAAGTCCAACGAGTACCGCAAGCTCATCGGCGGCAGCCGCTACGAGCCCGAGGAAGAGAACCCGATGCTGGGCTTCCGCGGCGCGGCGCGCTACCTGAGCAAGGATTTCGGCGAGGCCTTCGCCATGGAATGCGAGGCGCTGCTGCGGGTGCGCCAGGAGATGGGCCTCAACAACGTGCAGGTGATGGTGCCCTTCGTGCGCACGCTGGGCGAGGCGCAGAAGGTCACGCGGCTGCTGGCCGAGCACGGCCTCGAGCGCGGGCGCGACGAGCTCAAGGTGATCATGATGTGCGAGATCCCCAGCAACGCGATCCTGGCCGACGAGTTCCTCGAGTTCTTCGACGGCTTCTCGATCGGCTCGAACGACCTCACGCAGCTCACGCTGGGCCTGGACCGGGACTCCGGCCTGGAACTGCTGGCCGCGGAGTTCGACGAGCGCGACCCCGCCGTCAAGGCGATGCTCTCGCGCGCGATCAAGGCCTGCGTATCGAAGGGCAAGTACGTGGGCATCTGCGGCCAGGGCCCCAGCGACCACCCGGACTTCGCGCAGTGGCTGGTGCAGGAAGGCATCACCTCGATCTCGCTGAACCCGGACAGCGTGATCGCCACCTGGCAGAAGCTGGCGAGCTGACCCGCGCGCGGCACGCGGCGCTCAGGAAGCGCGCAGGTTCTCCACCTCGGTGATGAACTGCTCCGCGCGCTGCCCGCCGAGCACCTGGCGCAGGATGCCCTCGACCCGGCGCAGCGCGGCGCGGAACTCGTCCACGTTGCGGGCCGATTCCAGCCGGATGCACAGGTCCGCGGCACCCGGGCCGAGCAGGTCGTTGAGGCGGCGCACGGCGAGCGAGCGCACCTGCGCGTAAGGGGTACCCGCCTTGGGGTCGGCAGGCCCTCCGGTGCCGGCGCCATGGGCCGCCTTGCGCTGCCCGATGGGCTCGATGAAGCCGTGCTCCAGCAGGGGCTGCAGCAGTTCCTCCACGTCCCCGAAGCCGGACGCCAGCGTTGCCAGTTCCTTGGCACTGCGGCGTCCATCCACGAGGATCAGAAGGGAGCGCTGCCGCTGGGTCAGCGCCGGATTGCGCGCGGCAATCGCGTCCACGCCGCTGGTGGTCTTGCGGTAAGCGGTGTCCTTGTCCATCGTCGCCTCCGATCCCGGTCTCCCGTCCGGTCGTGGATGAGTATGGGCTGCCGCCGACGGGCGGCCTTAGGCATATTACCTACACGGTGAAGTCCCTTGCGTCGGGAAAAGCCCGGCAGTGCGATGATCGCCCGATGGATGCGGCTGCGGCACGGATGAGGACAAGGCGTGGCTGAGTCGCGCGCCGGCTACACCCGCCGGCTGCATCGCAGGCTGGCTGCCTACGTGGGGGGCTTCCTGGGCTTCCTGCTGCTGCTGGCCTGGGCCGAGCAGTACGCCGGCCTGTCCCGCTTCTGGCTGGGCCCGATCTTCATGTTCTCCACGGTCATGATGTACGCGGCCATCGGCATCAGCAGCCGCACGACCGACCCCGAGGAGTACTACGTCGCCGGCCGCCGCATCCCGCCCATGTACAACGGCATGGCGGCGGCGGCCGACTGGATGAGCGCCGCCTCCTTCATCAGCCTGGCCGGCGGCCTGTACCTGCAGGGCTTCACCGGGGGCGGCGGCCAGCCGGGAGGCTTCGCCTACGTGCTGGGCTGGACCGGCGGCTTCTGCCTCGTGGCGCTGCTGGTGGCCCCCTACCTGCGGCGCATGGGCCTCTACACGGTCCCCGACTACTTCCACGTGCGCTACGGAGGCGAGTGGCCGCGGCGGCTGGCGGCGCTGGCCGCGGTGATCTGCTCCTTCACCTACGTGGTGGCCCAGATCTACGGCATCGGCCTGATCGCCTCGCGCCTGACCGGCGTGCAGTTCGAGATCGGGATCCTGCTCGGTCTCGGCGGGGTGCTGCTCTGCTCCTTCCTCGGAGGCATGCGCGCCATCACGTGGACCCAGGTGGCGCAGTACGTGGTGCTGCTGCTCGCGTTCCTGATCCCCGTGTCCTGGCTCGCGTACAAGCAGCTGGGCAACCCGATGGCGCCCCTCGTGTACGGCAAGCAGCTCGCCAAGATCGCCGAGCTCGAACGCCAGCTGGTGGTGGCGCCGGAGGAGAAGGAGGTGCAGCTGGAATTCCTGCGCCGCGCCGCCGACTACCGCGCCAAGCTGGCCAACGTGGAAGAGGCGCTGGCGCGCGAGCGGGCGGCGGCGCGCGAACGCATCCGCCAGCTCAAGTCGAACGACGCCGATTCGGCGCGCATCGTCGCGGCCAACCGGGAACTGGCGGCGCTGCCGCGCGATCCGGCGCTGGCGCGGGAGCTCTGGACGCGGCAGATGAACGAGTCGCTGCAGCGCGCGCAGCCGCTCGGCGGCCTGCCGGCGCACGGCACGCCCTTCGCGGGCGACCCGGACGGCACGCCGATGGAACGCGAGGCCTTCAACACTTCGCGGGCCAACTTCCTCGCCCTCATGTTCTGCCTGATGGCCGGCACCGCGGGACTGCCCCACCTGCTCACGCGCTTCTACACGACCCCCTCGGTGGCCGACACGCGCATCTCCGTGGCCTGGGCGCTGTTCTTCGTGGCGCTGCTGTACCTGAGCGTGCCGGCGCTGGCGGTGCTGGTGAAGTACGAGGTGCTGCAAAGCCTGGTGGGCAGCAGCGTCGAGGCGCTGCCCACGTGGATCGTGCAGTGGGCGAGGGTGGATCCGTCGCTCGTCTCCATCACGGACGTCAACGGCGACGGGCGCGTGCAGTTCGGCGAGATCCGCATCGGCGCCGACATCATCATGCTGGCCACGCCGGAGATCGGGGGATTGCCTTACGTCATCTCCGGGCTGGTCGCGGCCGGCGGGCTGGCGGCGGCGCTGTCCACCGCCGACGGCCTGCTGCTGACCATCAGCAACGCGCTGGTGCGGGACCTGTACAGCCACGAGGTGGGGCACGATTCCACGCCGGAGCAGCGCGTCATCCTGTCGAAGTTCGCGTTGCTGGGGGTGGCCCTGCTCGCGGCCATGGTGGCGACGCTCAAGCCGGCCGACATCCTGCCGCTGGTGTCCGCGTCGTTCTCGCTGGCGGCGGCGGGCTTGCTGCCGGCGATGGTCCTGGGCATCTTCTGGCGCGGCGCGACGCGCTCCGGAGCGGTGTGCGGGATGCTCGCCGGCTTCGGGGTCACGGTGTACTACATGACCGCCATGGCGCCGGCCATGCGCGCCGCCATGGGGCTGGGAGGCGCGCCCGCGCTGTGGTTCGGCATCCAGCCGGTGGCCGGCGGCGTGTTCGGGGTGGCCATCGGCGGGGTGGTGGCGGTCGCCGCCAGCCTGCTCACCCGTGGCCGGGCCACCGGGCGCGCGGGTAATCCCTAGACGAGCACGCGCCACAAAAGCCCCTTTTGTAAGCAACGAGTAAGCGCCAGTGCAAACCATCCCTCGACCCTGACGTCGCCGTAAGGAATCTCGTGCTGCTGTTCGTGGAGATCGTCAAGCTGCTGGCGGAGATCGCTCTCCTCTGCCTGCTGGGACAAGGCGTGCTGGCGCTGCTGGCGGGCAAGCGGCGCGACCAGAACCTGTTCTACCAGGTGTTCCAGGTGCTCACGCGCCCCGTGATCCGGGTCGCCCGCATCGTGTCCCCGAGGGTCGTGCTCGACCAGCACGTCCCGCTGGTGGCCTTCCTGCTGCTGTCCTTCGTCTGGGTGGTGGCCACCATCACCAAGATCGACATCTGCGTGCGCATCGGAGTCCACCTGTGCAAATGATGCAGTCGCTGCGCTACCGTGGGTTCAAGTGGCGCGCGATGGCGAGCCTCGTGCTGGGGCGCCCGGCCGCGGCGCTGGCGCTGTTCGAGCAGATGCTGCGCGAGTTCCCCGGTGACCCCTACGCCCTGGCAAGCCGCGCCCACCTGGAGGCGCAGCGCGGAGACCGGGGCGCGGCGCTGCGCACCATGGAGCAGCTGCTGGCGCTGCCCGCCGCGGAGGGCAGCCACTGGTTCAACTACGGGTACCTGCTGGAGGAAGCCGGCGAGTACGAACGCGCCGAGGCGGCCTTCCGCCGCGCCACCGAACTGTCTCCCAAGCTCGATCGCGCCTGGTACGGCCTCGGGCTGGTCCTGATCCGCCTGCAGCGCCTCGACGAAGCCGTCGCCGCCCTGAAGCGGAATACCCAATTGCAGCCCATGAGCCCGTACGGCTGGTACCAGCTGGCGCGGGTGCATGTGGACAGGCACGAGCCGGAGGAGGCCAGGCGGATCATCCGCCACCTCCAGCGGTTCGAGCCGAAGGTCGCCGCCCAGCTGGTGCGCGAGACGGGCCTGTCCGTCGAGCCCGCCGGCTGAGAGGGCGCCGACCCCGGGGCGGCCCGGTTGCAGCCGGCGGCGCGAGCCGCCGGGGGCCGCATGGCAATGCGAGAAGAGGACCTCGGTTCGACAAAGGAGACAACGCAATGCAGATGACCGAAAGGCATCGCGAGTACTGGCAGAGGAACCTGCGCATCACCGGCATCCTGCTGGCGATCTGGTTCTTCGTGACCTTCGTGGTCGGCTACTTCGCCCGCGACCTGAGCTTCAATTTCTTCGGCTGGCCCTTCAGCTTCTGGATGGGGGCCCAGGGTGCGCTGGTCGTGTACGTCGCGATCATCTGGTTCTACGCGCGCTACATGAACAAGCTGGACCAGGAATACGGCGTCGCCGAGGAGGACTGACACCATGGCAACCCTCAACCCCGAACAGGCACAGCCGAACGTCTCCAGCGCCTCGAACGCCGCGTTCAAGAAGCAGCTGAACAAGGTCTACACCTTCTACACCGGCGGCTTCATCGCCTTCGTGCTGGTGCTGGCCGTCCTCGAGCAGATGGGCCTGAACCGCGAGTGGATCGGCTTCATCTTCCTGCTCGCCACCATCGGCCTGTATGCCGGCATCGGCATCATGAGCCGCACTACCGACGCCGCCGAGTACTACGTGGCCGGCCGCCGCGTGCCCGCCGTCTACAACGGCATGGCCACCGGCGCCGACTGGATGTCGGCCGCCTCGTTCATCGGCATGGCCGGCACGCTGTACCTGACGGGCTACAGCGGCCTCGCGTTCATCATGGGATGGACCGGCGGCTACTGCCTGGTGGCGCTGTTCCTGGCGCCCTACCTGCGCAAGTTCGGCCAGTTCACCATTCCGGACTTCCTGGGCGAGCGCTACGGCGGCAACCTGCCGCGCTTCATCGGCATCGTCGCGGCCATCCTCTGCTCCTTCACCTACGTGGTGGCGCAGATCTACGGCGTGGGCATCATCACCAGCCGGCTGACCGGCGTCGCGTTCGAGATCGGGATCTTCCTGGGCCTCGGCGGCATCCTGGTGTGCTCGTTCCTCGGCGGCATGCGCGCGGTGACCTGGACCCAGGTGGCCCAGTACATCATCCTGATCATCGCCTACCTGATCCCCGTGGTCTGGCTCTCGGTCAAGCAGACCAGCGTGCCGGTGCCGCAGGTCGTCTACGGCTACCAGCTGGAGAAGGTCACGGCCAAGGAAGCGCAGCTGATGAACGACCCGAAGGAGCTGGAAGTCCGCAAGGTCTTCGCCGACCGCTCCGCCGCGCTGGCCGAGAAGATCAAGAACCCGGGTCCGGCATTGGCCGCCGACCGCGCCGCCGCCGAGAAGCGCGTGGCCGACCTGCGCGCCGCCAATGGCTCGGTCACCGACCTGCAGGCCGCCGAGAAGGACCTGGCCGCCGTGCCCAAGGACGAAGCCGCCGCGGTCAAGGCCTGGACGGCCGCCAAGACGGCCGCCGACGCCGGCAACAAGCCGCTCGCGGGCATGCCGCGCCACGCGCAGATCTTCGCGGGCGACCCGAACGGGGACCCGAAGGCGAAGAGCGAGTACGACACCTCGCGGCGCAACTTCCTGGCGCTGATCTTCTGCCTGATGGTGGGCACCGCGGCCCTGCCGCACATTCTGATGCGCTACTACACGACGCCCAGCGTCAAGGAGGCGCGCCAGTCGGTGTTCTGGTCGCTGTTCTTCATCTTCCTGCTGTACTTCACCGCGCCGGCGCTCGCGGTGCTGGTGAAGTACGAGATGTTCAACAACGTGGTCGGAAGCTCGTTCGACAAGCTGCCGTACTGGATATCGGCCTGGAACAAGGTGGACGCCACGCTGCTCTCGGTGGTGGACATCAACAAGGACGGCATCCTGCAGCTGGGTGAGCTGAAGATCGGCGGCGACATCGTGGTGCTGGCCACGCCGGCCATCGGCGGGCTGCCCTACGTGATCTCCGGCCTGGTGGCCGCCGGCGGCCTGGCCGCGGCGCTGTCCACGGCGGACGGCCTGCTGCTGACGATCGCCAACGCCCTGTCGCATGACCTGTACTACAAGATGATCGACCCGAACGCGCCCACGGCGCGCCGCGTGATGCTTTCCAAGATGCTGCTGCTGATCGTGGCCCTGGCCGCGGCGGGCGTGGCATCGCAGAAGCCGGCCGACATCCTGTTCCTGGTCTCCGCCGCGTTCTCGTTCGCGGCCGCCGCCTTCTTCCCGGCGCTCGTGCTGGGGATCTTCTGGAAGCGGGCCACGGGCATCGCCGCATCACTCGGCATGGTCGCCGGCCTGGGCATCACCTTCTACTACATGGTGACCACCCAGCCCTGGCTGCGCAGTGTGTTCGGCGTGACCTCGCCGGTCGAACTGTGGTTCGGCATCCAGCCGATCTCCGCCGGCGTGTTCGGCGTGCCGCTGGGCTTCGCGGTCATCATCCTGGTGAGCCTGTTCACGCCGGCCCCGGACAGGAAGACGCAGGAGCTCGTCGA
>DASWUI010000680.1:0-2752 GCA_036401715.1 Ramlibacter sp.
GGCAAGGGCGCGTTGGCGTCCCCGGCGGCGGCGATGGCCTGCGTGAGCGCGCTCTGGAAGGCATCCCACACCACCTGGAGCTGGCCGCGGGAGGCTTCCAGCAGCGGCGGGAACTTCGTGTCCACGCTGGCCCAGTTCGGGTCGTCCAGCAGTTCCTGCGCCTGCGCGTGCCACTGCGGGACGTCGGCGCGCAGTGCATCCACGGCCGCTTGGGCGTCCTTCCACGACTTGGTGGACAGCACCTCGATGCGCTGCGCGAGCAGCACGGCGGCCTCGCGCTGGACCTGAACGCGGTTCTGCAGGTCCTCGATGCCCTTGATGCGCTCGGCCAGCTGGGACTTGACCGAGGCGAGCGGCTCCCGGCTCAGGGGCGCGCCCGCCTTGGCGGCGTCGCGCTGCCAGGCCATGGCGTCGGCGATGTTCAGGCGAGGCTGCGCCAGCAGGCCGCGGGCCTTCTCGGCCCACTCGGCGGCGATCGCCTCCTGGCCCTTGGCGCGCTTGATCTCGTCCAGCTTCTCGCGCAGCAGCCGCGCCGCGCCCTTGTCGCGGGCACTGAGTTCGCGGAACACCTCCTGCATCTGCTCGGCGCTCGGTTCGGCCGCCAGCCATTCGCGCACGCGGGCCGCGCGTTCGCCGGAAGTCGGCGCGGAGAAGGCACCCCCGGTCAACGCGTCCAGCGCCTGGGTGTCATGGGTTTTCAAGGTGCTCACTGCAGATTCGTCGGTGGGAAAGGAAAGCCCCCGGACGGGGGGCAAGGGCCGTATTCTCGCCGCGAAACGAAAGCGCATGGCGCCGGGGTCCCATGCGATCGCGCGCGGGGCGATGCAGCGAGTCAAATGAAAAGCCCGGCCAGGCGCCTGAAGCCACCTGCCGGGCTCGACGGTCCGACCTGACGTCGCTGCCGCCTGGGATCGCAATACGGACGGGTGTCCGCACTGCGCCGGAAGCAAAGATTGCTTCCAAGGGGGGCCGGGGCTGCCACGAGCGTGGCCCTACCGGCTGAATGCCTGATCACTCAGGCCTCACCAACTTAGGTGAGGACCGGGCCGATTTCAAATGCGGCTTTTCAATGGCGCAGCGCAGCACGATTGGGTCCGCCCCGGCGACCACGGGCAATCCACTGTCTTTCCTGACAGCCGGCAGGCCCCCGGCGGACCGCCCGACGAGCGGCGGCCGGGCACTGCATGGGCCGCGCCCGCTACGGAATCGATAGCGTCCGACGCGGTGTCAGGCGCGGCCGACAGCCGCCGGCGGCTTCCTCCCACGGAACTCCGGCCTGGCTCAGCCCTAAATTGACAGGTCCTTTATACTCTTGAATGAATATCGACGGGAAAGATGATCCTTGACCTGGCATTTAGCGCCTGCCTAGAATCCGCCCCGTTCCCGGACCTGCCGTCCGGGCGCGACCAGACAACCCGCTGCCGAACCCGGCGAGTCGGAACGTGACAGGCCCCCAAGTGCAGGCCTCCGGTCCGACGGCGTACCAATCCAAACGAGGAGCCGACGGTGAAAGCGTTGCCCACGGGCAGCGCGGCCCACGCGGATCCACGCGTAGAAAGGAAGTGCTATGACAGCGTTAGGCAAACTGGCCCGCGGCGTGCAGACCTTCGTCTCCGACATCGCCCAGGGCTTCTTCGAGATCACGCACAACGGCTTCGCGGTGGTGGGGCTGGCGGTGGTGTTCTCGGTCCTGACCCTCCTGGCCCGGCCCGACCTCCGTCAGGCCGGCGAATCGCAACTCATCACCTGGCTGCATGCGCGCCAGGCGCAGGCGCTCGGCCTGGTGCCGGAACTCGACGCCATCGACCGCGCCACCGCGCTCAATCCCAAGGACCTGCCCAAGCAGCAGGCCGCGGTGGCGTACTGGCTGAGCAAGAAGTACCGCGTGGCGCCCGAGCCGCTCTCCGCGCTGGTGGCCGAAGCCTACGAGGTCGGCGCCCGCACGAAGATCGACCCGCTGCTGCTGCTGTCGGTCATGGCCATCGAGTCCAGCTTCAACCCCTTCGCCCAGAGCCCGGTGGGCGCGCAGGGCCTGATGCAGGTGATGACCGGCATCCACAGCGACAAGTACGAGAACTTCGGCGGCAAGCTGGCCGCCTTCGACCCGGTGACCAACCTGCGGGTGGGCGCCAAGGTGCTGCAGGAGTGCATCCAGCGCGCCGGCTCCGTGCAGGCCGGCCTGAAGTTCTACGTGGGCGCCGCCCTGCACCCGGACGACGGCGGCTACGGCGACAAGGTGCTGGCCGAGCATGCGCGCCTGCAGGCGGTCGCCGCCGGCCGGGTGGTGCCGCTGACCAACCCGCAGCCGCTGCGCACGGTCGCCCCGATCGAGACGCCCCCGGCCATGAAGTCCGAGGAACCGGCCCCGGCGGTCTGAGCGGGTAAACTATCCGCGTACGCGACTGGCGATAGGCGCCCGCTGCCCAAGGCAGCGGCGCTGACGTGGAAATCGGCGGGGCCCTGCCCCCCTCTTAACCACTGGGGAGCGTACCGCGGTCCTGTTCGCGCCCCTTCGGGGGCGTTGTCGCGAGATCGTGTTCCGCCGTTCGCCTGGGCAGCCCTGCTTCTCCAGCCGCAGGGATTTCGTCCGCACGACTGCCATGTACGACCGCAAGATCCTCATCGAACAGACCGACCCCGAACTCTGGGCCGCCATCCAGGCCGAGAACCGCCGGCAGGAAGAGCACATCGAGCTCATCGCGAGCGAGAACTACGCCTCCCCGGCCGTGATGGCCGCGCAGGGCACGCAGCT
>DASWUI010000681.1:0-3122 GCA_036401715.1 Ramlibacter sp.
CCATCGTCGCGCCGGGCTGCAAGGGGCGCAAGGGTGGCGTTACATTCCCCTGCCGACAACCAGGCCCTCCCCCGTGAAAATTCGCGCGTTTGCCCTCGCCGCCGCCGTCCTGCTGCTGCCTGCCGCCGCCCTGATCGCCTGGGAATGGCGCTGGCGCGCCGGGCACGGCCTGCTCGCTCCCGCGGCCGCCTCGCCCGACGGCGCGTTCGTGGCGGAGGTGCGCGAGGTGCCCGAAGCGCAGGTGCTGGCGGCGGGCGCGCACGGCGTGTTCGTCAGCCGCAGCGGGCCGCAGCTGCGCAGCCTCAAGCCCGGGCTCGTGTTCGTCGGCGCCTGCGATGCCATCACCCCGCGCTGGTTCACGCCGCGGCGACTCGTGATCGAGTGCGACCTGCGCGCGGGCGAGCCGGTCCTGCTGCGCAACTTCGTCGACGACGTCGTGATCGAGATCGCGGTGAACCGGCGCTTCGGCTGAAGCCTCGCGGCGGCCTCAGCGCGGATAGGGCCGGTGCAGCTGGCAGGCGGGATTCAGCCGCACGCCGAAGCCGGGCTTGTCCAGCACCGACGCCTTCATGCGGCCGTTCACCGGCACCGGCTCGTCCAGCAGTTGCGGGTGGAACATGGGCACGATGCGGTCGGCCGCCGGGGACATGTTCAGGAACTCGGCGAACGGGCTGTTGTGGCGCGTGACGACGAAGTGGTAGCTGTAGACGGAGGACCCGTGCGGCACCACCAGCTTGCCGTGCGCGTCGGCCAGCGCCGAGATCTTCAGCAGCTCGGTGAGCCCGCCGCACCAGCCGACGTCGGGCTGCAGGATGTCGCAGCACCCCATCTCCAGCAGCATGCGGAAGCCCCAGCGGGTGGCCTCGTGCTCGCCGGTGGTCACCAGCAGCGTCGGCGGCACCTTGCGCCGCAGCTCCGCGTAGCCCCAGTAGTCGTCCGGCGGCAGTGCCTCCTCGATCCACTTGAGCCCCGAGTGTTCGTGCGCCGCGTGCGCCAGGCGGGTGGCGTACTCCACGTCCAGGCTCATCCAGCAGTCCAGCATCAGCCAGAAGTCGGGGCCGCAGCGCGCGCGCATGTCGGCCAGCTGCTCCAGGTTCTTCCTCAGGCCCTCGTCGCCTTCGGCCGGCCCGTGGTGCAGCGGCATCTTGCCGCCCAGGAAGCCCTGCTCCCTGGCGAAATCGGGCCGCGCGGTGGTCATGTAGAAACGCAGTTCGTCGCGCACCGGCCCGCCCAGCAGCGCATGCACCGGCTCCTGCCGCACGACGCCCAGCAGGTCCCACAGCGCCAGGTCGACGCCGCTGATCGTGTTCAGCACGATGCCCTTGCGGCCGTAGAACAGCGTGGCCTTGAACATCTGGTCCCACATCTTCTCGATGTCGGTGACCTTCTGGCCCTCGAGGAAGCGCGCCAGGTGCTTCTCCACGATCCAGCAGCCGAGGTCGCCGCCGGTGGTGACGGCGAAGCCGACCGAGCCGTCGCTCGCCTCGATCTCCACCACCAGCGTGCCCAGCACGTTCAGCCCGAAGCTCTGGCGGCTGCGCCGGTATTCGGGGTACTGCGCCATCGGCGTGGCGATGTGGTCGTCGATCCAGTGCTCCGCGCCCTGGTCGTGGTAGTCGGCGCCGGCGCCGCGCAGCGTGAAGGCGCGCACGTGGCGGATGGTGGGCGTGCCGGGCATGATCAATCCCCCGCGGTCGATTCGGCCACGCGCGCGGCGACCGCCGCCGGCACCGGGATCGTCATCGCCAGCAGGTGGAAGGACAGCGCCTTGCCGTGCATGTCGAGGTTGAGCGAATCGTTCACGCCGCCGTCGAGCACCTCGTCCAGAACGAAGTTCATCGCGCCGAGCTTCGGCAGCAGGTAGCGGCGCACGCCGGCGGGGTGGCGGTGCGCGAACCACGCAGCCACGCGCTCGGGCGTCACCTGCTCCACCAGCAGCGGGTAGTCCGCCTCGCGATAGGCGATCAGGCTGATGTTGATCGTGTTGCCCTTGTCGCCCGTGCGCGCATGGGCCAGGTCGTACAGCGGGATGTCGTGCATGGTGGCTCTCCTCAGGCGAGCTGCCAGGTGGCGGGAACCAGCTCGCGCGGCACCAGGCAGGCGCGGCTGGACAGGCGCTGGCGCCGGGCCGTGCGCACGCCGCCGCCGCCGGCGGGGCCGCCCGTCCAGAGCGCGGTCACTTCGCGCAGCAGACGGTCGACGCGTTCACCGTCCTCGTGGCGCGTGGCCACGCGCAGGCGCACGTCGCCGGCGGCGCCGCGCGGGAGGCCGGCCAGCATCTCGCCGGCATCGTCGGCGAAGATGCTGCTCACGCCGATCAGGTCGCAGCGCAGCGGCATGTCGCCGCCCAGTCGCTTCTTCATCATGTCCATGGCGAGGCGCGCGCGCGCCTCCGCGGTGGGCCCGGCGTACGAGATCTCCGCCTCGCCCAGCCAGCCGCCGTCGAAGAAAGCCAGCGCCTTGAGCGTGGGCGGGCGCGGATGGCCCTTGACGCCGGACAGCCGCACGCGGTCGGGGCCGACCTGCGCCACCGCGGCTTCGCTGATGTCGGCGACCACGTCGGGCGTGAGGTAGGCGGCGGGATCGTGAACCTCGTACAGCAGCTGCTCCTTCACCGTGCGGCAATCGACCAGGCCGCCGGTGCCCGCCGCCTTGCCCACGATGCAGCTGCCGTCGGCGGCGATCTCCGCGATCGGGAAGCCGATGTGGTCCATGCCCGGCACGTCCTTGCGGCCCGGGTCGGCGAAGTACCCGCCCGTGACCTGCGCGCCGCATTCCAGCAGGTGGCCGGCCATGGTGCCGCCGGCGAGCCGGTCCCAGTCGCCCGCGCCCCAGCCGAAGTGCGCCACGGCGGGACCGAGCACCAGCGAGGGATCGGCCACGCGGCCGGTCACCACCACCTGCGCGCCCGCGCGGATCGCGGCGGCGATTTCCATCGCGCCCTGGTACGCGTTCGCGCAGACGAAGCGCGCGTCGTCGAAACCGGCGCCCAGGCGCTCGCGCACGAGCTGCCGCCCGTGCTCGCCCGAGAGGTCGTCGCCTTCCACCACGCCGACGCGGGGAGCCGGCAGGCCCAGTTGCGCCGCGAGCCTGCGGATCGCGTCCGCCGCCCCGCGCGGATT
>DASWUI010000682.1:0-9804 GCA_036401715.1 Ramlibacter sp.
GCGCCGCCCAGCGCGGCGCGCGACTGCGCCGGCGTGACGATCACGCGGCCGGTGGTGACGTACAGCGTGCGGCCGTCCGGGCCGCCGAGCGCGCAGGCCGTCGCCTGCTCGGGCGTCGGGATGCGGCGCGTGATCGCGCCGCCTTCGCGCACGCGCAGGACCTCGCGGCTCACGGGTGAGGCCACCCAGGCCGCGCCTTCGGCATCGAGGCAGAGGCCGTCCGGCGCCACGCCTTTTTCCTCGAAGCGCGCCCAGGTCCGTCGCCCCGTGAGCGTGCCGTCCGGCCGCACGTCGAAGGCGCTGATGCGCTTGCCGTAGCTCTCGGCCACCAGCAAGGTGCCGCCGTCCGGCGTGAGCGCCATCCCGTTGGGAAAGTGCATGTCCTCGGCGACCACGCGGACGCTCCCATCCGGCGACACCATCAGCAGCACGGTGGGCGCGAAGGGCGCGCGCCCATGCAGGTCGAAGCCGAAATTGCCCACGTAGGCGCGTCCCTGCGCATCCACCAGCAGGTCGTTGCAGTACGAAGGCGCGAAGGCGCCGAGCTCGGCGTGGACCGCGACGCCGCCGGCGTCCAACCGCAGCAATTGCCGCTTCTTCATGCCGACCAGCAGCAGTCGGCCGTCCGGCAACCAGCCGAGCCCGGAGGGCTGGTCGTCGAGCTCCAACACCGTTTCCACCGTGCCGTCCGGCGTGGCCCGCTGCACGCGCTGCAGGTAGAAGTCGGAGAACCACAGCGCGCCCGCATGCCAGCGCGGCGCTTCCGGGAAGGCCAGTCCGGCCACGAAGGGCCGCAGCGGGGAGCTCGTCATGCCGGCAGCTTAGGCGCGCGCGAGATCGTTGACTCCGGCAACGAATGGCGCGACACTTTCCGCATGCCCTCCCCGGTCGCGAAGTCCCAGGTCAAGGCGGTCCGCGCCTTCAACCGCTTCTACACGCAGCGCATCGGCGTGCTCAAGCGCTACCTCGACACGGACTTCACCCTCACCGAGGTGCGCGTGCTGTACGAGCTCGCGCACCGGCCGCCGCTGGCCGCGCGCGAGCTCGTGCGCGACCTGGAACTCGACCCCGGCTACCTGAGCCGCATCCTGCGCCGCTTCGAGGACCGCGGCTGGATCGCCCGCGAGACCGCGCCGCACGACGCGCGGCAGCACCTGCTGCGGCTGACGCAGGCCGGCTACGCCACCTTCGCCCCGCTGCAGCAGAAGTCGCGCGACGAGACCGCCGCCCTGCTCGCCACCGTCCCGCCCGCGGCCCGGCCACGCCTGATCGCCGCGCTGGACACCGTGCACCGCCTGCTGGAACCCGCGGCGAACGGCGGACGCAGGATCGTCCTGCGCGACCCGCGGCCCGGCGACATGGGATGGGTGGTGCAGGTGCACGGCGAGCTCTATGCGCGCGAGTACGGCTTCGACCGGACCTTCGAGCAGCTGGTGGCGGAGATCGCCGCGAAGTTCATCCGCGACTTCGATCCGGAGCGCGAGAAGGGCTGGATCGCCGAGGTCGACGGCGAACGCGCCGGCTGCGTCTTCCTGGTGCGCAAGAGCGCGACGGTCGCCCAGCTGCGGCTGCTGGTCGTGCAGCCCGAGGCGCGCGGACTCGGCCTGGGTGGAAAGCTCACCGACGCCTGCATCGACTTCGCGCGAACCGCAGGCTACCGCCGCATCATGCTCTGGACGCAGAGCAACCTCACCGCGGCGCGCGCCATCTACCGGTCGCGCGGCTTCGAACGCAAGGACAGCGAACCGAACGCAGCTTTCGGCCGGCAGCTGGTGAGCGAGGTCTGGGAGCGCAGGCTCTGAACCGCGCGCTGGCCGCCGCGGCCGCCGCCGGCGTGCAGGTGGGCGCGGCCATCGTGGCCTCGCGCTTCGTGGTGGCGGAGGTGCCGCCGCTGACGCTCGCCATGCTCCGCTACGCCATCGGCTTCCTGTGCCTGCTGCCCTTCGCGCTGCACGCCCTGCGCGGCATGCGCGCAGGCGTGCGGCCGGGCGACCTGGCCGCCATGGCCGCACTGGGCATCGGCCAGTTCGGCATCCTCATCGCGCTGCTGAACTGGGGCCTGCAGACGGTCGCCGCCGCGCCCGCGGCCATGATCTTCAGCCTGTTTCCGCTGCTCACGCTGCTGCTCGGCGCGGCGTTCGGGCGCGAGCACGCCAGCCCGCGGCTGGCCGCGGGCGTGCTGGTCTCCATCGCCGGCGTGGCGCTCGCCCTGTTGCCCAAGCTGCAGGCCGGCCACGGCACTGCCGGCTGGAGCGGCGAGCTGGCGGTGCTCGCGTCGGCGGCGGTGGGCGCGCTGTGCAGCGTGCTGTACCGCCCCTACCTGCAGCGCTACCCCACCGTGCCGGTGTCGGCGTTCGCGATGCTCGCCTCGGTCGCCTTCCTGGCCGTCATCGCGTTTCGCGAGGACTGGCCTGCCCGGATCGGCAGCCTGACGCCCGCCGCCTGGGCGGTGGTGGCCTTCATCGGCCTGTCCAGCGGCATCGGCTACTTCTGGTGGCTGTACGCGCTGAAGCACGAGTCGCCCACCCGGGTGACGGTGTTCCTGGCGCTCAACCCGGTCACCGCGGCCCTGCTCGGGGCTCTGCTCCTGCGCGAGCCGCTGCCCGGCCCGATGCTCGCCGCCGTGGCGCTGATTGCCCTGGGCCTGTGGCTGGCCACGCGCGCCCCGTCGGCGAAACGACAGCCGGCGCCCGGATAATCCGGCGGATGTCGTCCCCGTCCGAAGCCCTGGCGGCGCCCCCGGCCGCGCGCCCGCAGTCCCTCACCGACCTGTTCGTCTCCTTCACGGTGCTGGCCCTGCAGGGCTTCGGCGGCGTGCTGGCGGTCGTGCAGCGCGAACTGGTCGAGAAGAAGCGCTGGCTGACGAAGGAGGAGTTCATCGAGGAATGGGCCGTGGCGCAGATCATGCCGGGCCCCAACGTCATCAATCTCGGGATCATGATCGGCGCGCGCTACTTCGGGCTGCGCGGCGCGCTCGCGGCCCTGGCCGGCATGCTCACCTTCCCCACGCTCGTGGTGCTGGCCCTGGCCCTCGTGTACGCGGAGTTCGCGTCCAACCCGCAGGTGGGCGGCGCGCTGCGCGGCATGGGCGCGGTGGCCGCGGGCCTGATCACGGCGACCGGCCTGAAGCTGCTGCCGGCGCTGAAGAAGAACGTGCTGGGCCTGCCGCTGTCCGTCGCGCTGGGCATCGCCTCCTTCGTGGCGATCGCCTGGCTGAAGCTGCCGCTGGCATGGGTGCTGGTGGCCCTGGGCGGCATCGGCTGCGTGGCCGCCTTCCGCAAGCTCGCCCCATGAACCCGATCGTGATGAGCGCGCCGGACTGGCTGTCGCTGCTGGTGCACTACCTGTCGCTGTCGCTGCTGTGCGTGGGCGGCGCGATCACCACCGCGCCCGACATGCACCGCTTCCTGGTGCAGGAGAAGGCCTGGCTGACCGACCCGCAGTTCAGCGCCTCCATCGCGATCGCCCAGGCGGCGCCGGGTCCGAACGTCCTGTTCACCGCCCTCATGGGGTGGAACGTCGGCCTCAACGCGGGCGGCCTGTGGACCGCGCTGCTGGGCATGGTGCTGTGCCTGGTCGGCATCATGCTCCCCAGCTCGGTGCTGGTGTACCTCACGGCGAGCTGGAGCCACCGCAACCGCGAGCTGCGCGCGGTGCGCGCCTTCAAGCAGGGCATGGCGCCCCTGGTGGTCGCCCTGCTGATCGCCACCGGCTGGATCCTGGCCACCGGCAACGGCTATGCGCTGTCGAACGCACCGGCCTGGGCGCTCACGGCCGCGGCCGCCCTCCTGGTCTGGCGCACCCGCATCCACCTGCTGTGGCTGCTGGGCGCGGGCGCCCTCCTCGGCTGGTTCGGGCTGGTCTGACGGCTACAGCGGCTTGATCTCGACCTTGCGCCACTTGATGGTGCCGCGGCCCCACTGCAGCGCGATCGGCCCCTGCGCGAACCTGCTGTCGCGCACGTCCACCGTCTTCACGCCATTGAGCACCACTTCCAGGCGGTCGCCCCTGGCCGTGAGCTCGAAGGTGTTCCACTTGCCGCCGGCCTTGATCATGGGGCCATTGAGCTTGGCCACCTTCACGATCGCGCCGGTGCCGTAGGTGGGGTCGGGCCGCGTGTCGAAGATGTTGGCCTCGTAGCAGCTCTCGTCGGTGATGACGTTCGGGTTCTGGCAGCGCATGAAGATGCCGCTGTTGGCGTCGTCGCTGGCC
Source organism: Ramlibacter sp. (assembly GCA_036401715.1). Lineage (GTDB taxonomy): Bacteria > Pseudomonadota > Gammaproteobacteria > Burkholderiales > Burkholderiaceae_C > Ramlibacter. The sequence continues at coordinate 4,213 of DASWUI010000682.1, forward strand.
CAGAACTCCGCGCGCAGCATGAAGTCCTTGTAGGTGTTGCGCGTGACCAGGTAGCCGGGCGTGCTGCCGCCGCTGGAGGCCTGGATCGCGCCGTCGGCGGCCATCCAGTTCGCCCCGCCCACCGACACGAAGTTCTCCATGCCCCGCGTGCCGTCGACCAGGGGTGTCCAGCCGGAACGGAATGGATTGGCCATCCCGGCGCAGCCGGAAAGCGCCGCTGCCAGCGCACTGGCGGCGAGCGCCGCCGCGGTCCTCTTCTCCATGGTGTCTCCTTGTCGCGCGCGTCGCGCCCGCCCATCTTGCTGGGCTTTGGCGGGCGATGCAAGGTGGCTTGCCGGGAGGCTGCGGCGCGCCTACCGCGGGTTCTCGAAGAACACGTAGCTGCCGTAGCCGCCCACCTCGAAGTACACCTTCTTCTCGCCGGGATCGGCGGCGAAGTTGAGGTTCTCGTCCAGGATGCCGTAGCCGTAGCGATAGGAGCGCGCCCCGTTGTCGGAGGTGCCGATGGCGGTACTGAGCTTGTCCACGCGGATGAAGCGCCGCACCACCTTGTCGCCGGCATAGACCTCCAGCACGCCGTTGGTGCCGGTCCAGTTCTGGATGCCGCGGCCGAACTGGTTCTGCTGCTCCTGGGTGCAGCCGGCCAGCAGGGCCGCCAGGGCCAGCAGGGCAAGGGAAATGCGCATCGTCTCAGTCCTCCAGCAAGGTCGGCAGCAGGCCGGCGGCGGTGCCTGCCAGCACCGCATCCGCCGCATCATCGAGTTCGGTGGGTTCGGGGTTCACGATCACGACCCGGCCCCGGGTGGCGCGCGCCAGGCCCGCCGCCGGATACACGAGGCCGGAAGTGCCCACCACCAGCATCAGGTCGCACCCGGCGGCCGCCTGCTCCGCGGCCTCGAGTTCGGCCACCGGCAGCATCTCGCCGAACCACACCACCGCGGGCCGCCGCAGGTTGCCGCAGACCGCGCAGCGCGGCGGATGGCCCTCGGCCGGCGGCTGCAGCCCGCAGCACGCGCGCGGCGCGTCCAGCCACTTGTCCTCCGCGATGTTGCCGTGCAGGGCCAGCACGCCCGGCGAGCCGGCGCGCTGGTGCAGCCCGTCCACGTTCTGCGTGACCACCGTCAGCCGCCCGGGATGCCGCTGCTGGAAGGCGGCCACCGCGCGGTGCCCCGCGTTGGGTTCCACCTTGGCGATCATCCCGCGCCGCAGCGCGTACCAGTCCCACACCATCCGCGGCTGCGCCCGGAAAGCCTGCTCGGTCGCCAGTTCCTCGGGCCGGAACTTCGCCCACAGGCCGGACTGCGCGTCGCGGAAGGTGGGAACGCCCGATTCGGCGCTCATGCCGGCGCCGGACAGCAGCACGATGCGCCGCGCCTGCCGCACCCAGCCGCGCACCGCCTGCGCGTTCATGCGCCTTCCTTCTGGCGCTGCAGCGATCCTTCGCCGCCCTTGGCATGGAAGTAGACCCATTCGGCGACGCGCCGCATGGGGCGCGTGCCCAGCAGCCGGTTGTACATCCAGTCGTTCTGCGTCAGCTCGAAGAAACGGCGCAGCGCGCGCTTGGCGCGGAAGCTCGGGTAGGTCGCGGGCAGCCAGCCGGCGGGGTCGCCGGTGCGCCCCTGCAGGAAGGCGGCGATCGCGTCGGCGGCTTCCTCGGCGTAGCGCAGAGCCGCATGGATGCCGCCGGCGGTGGCGGGGGACACCAGTCCGGCGGCGTCGCCGACCAGCAGGGCGCCGGGGCGCGCGATGTGCGGCAGCCGTCCGCCGCAGGGAATCATGCCCGCCCGGATGGACAGCGGCGCGCCGTGCGGCGTCAGGTGCGGGGCCGTCTTGCGCAGGAAGGGGTCCAGGTCCAGCCTTCCCTGCCGGTGCCCGGGGGTGACGCGGCGCGCCAGCCCCACCTGCGTCGCTCCCACGCCCGAGAAGGCCCACCCGATGTAGCCCGGCGCCAACCGCGCATCCAGGAAACAATGCAGGTAGTTCGGCTCCAGGTCGGCGCGTGCGTATTCATGCTCCACGCCGAACAGGAAGTGCCGGTTCTGCGACAGGCCCAGCGCCTTGGCCACGCGCGAATGCGGGCCGTCGGCGCCGACGATGTAGCGGGCCTGCAGCACCTCGCCGTTTTCCAGCGGGACCTGCCAGGGCTCGCCGTCGCCCGTGCGGCGGGCGCCGGTGAACAGCGCGCCGAAGCGCACCTCGGCGCCGGCGTGCCGGGCGAGCTCCACCATCCAGTCGAGGAAGCGCACCGCGTCGGTGGCCCAGAAGTAATAGCCCGGCGCGCGCAGGGCGACGTGCGAGAGGTCGGGCGCGTAGAGCTTCACGCCCTCGATCGGCCGCACCAGGTCGCGCGGCACCTCGCGCAGCCAGGCGATGGAATCCACCGCGTCCTTCACGATCATGCCGGTGGTGTGCAGCCGTGCCCCGGCGGCCTGCTTCTTCTCCAGCAGCAGCACGCGCAGGCCCGCCAGGGCGGCCCGGCGGGCGCAGGCGAGCCCGGCGAAGCCGGCCCCGACCACCACCACGTCGTAGATCAAGCCGCGCCTCGCTGCCGCACCGCCTCGTACAGGCAGATGCCGCTGGCCACCGACACGTTCAGGCTCTCCACCGCGCCCAGCATGGGAATGGACACCAGCGCATCGCAGGTCTTGCGCGTGAGCTGCCGCAAGCCGGTGCCCTCGGCGCCCAGCACCAGCGCGGTCGGCCCCTTCAGGTCGGACTGGTACAGGGTCTGCGTCGCCTCGTCGGACAGGCCCAGGCACCAGATGCTGCGCTCCTTCAGCTCGCCGAGCGTGCGCGCCAGGTTGGTCACCATGAAGTAAGGAACCGTTTCGGCGGCGCCGCTCGCCACCTTCGCCACCGTCGCATTGATGCCCACGGCATGGTCCTTGGGCGCGATCACCGCATGCGCGCCGGCGCCGTCGGCCACCCGCAGGCAGGCGCCCAGGTTGTGGGGATCGGTCACGCCGTCCAGCACCAGCAGCAGCGGCGGGCCCTCCAGGCCATCCAGCAGGTCGTCCAGCGAATGGGTGACGGGCAGCGGTTCCACCTTGGCCACCACGCCCTGGTGGCCGGCGCTGCCGGCCAGGCGCGACAGGCGCAGGCCGTCGGACTCGATGGTGCGCAAGCCGGCTTCCTGCGCCTTCTGCAGGAACTGGCGCATGCGCGCGTCCTTGCGCGTGGCGTCGACGTAGAGCTCGAGGATGGTCTTGGGGGCCGTGCGCAGCCGCACGCCGACCGCGTGGAAGCCGAACAGCACTTTGGAAGAGGACATGGACGGGATTATCCCGTCCGCGCGCGCCCCCTCCGAAAAGGGGCGAAAGCCTAATCGATCTTCGCGCCCGAGGTCTTCACCACCTGCGACCACTTCTGGATGTCGTCCAGCAGGATGCGCGCGAACTGGTCCGGCGCGGTCACGTAGGGCTCGGCGCCCGCGCTGGCGAACTTGTCCATCACGTCCCTGTCGCGCAGCACTTCGGCCACGTCCGCGTTGATCTTCTTCACGACCGCGTCCGGCGTGCCGGCCGGGGCCAGCAGGCCGAACCAGGGGCTCAGCTCGAAGCCGGCCAGCCCGGACTCCGCCAGGGTCGGCACGTTCGGGAAGGCGGCGGAGCGCTTCGCCCCCGTCACTGCGAGCGCCCGCAGCTTGTCGCCGCGGATGTGGCCCGCCACCGAAGGCAGGCTGGCGAAGGTCATCTGCACCTGGCCGGCCATCGTGTCGGTGAGCGCGCCCGCGGCGCCCTTGTAGGGGACGTGCACGAGCTTGATGCCCTGGCTCATGTTGACCATCTCGCCCAGGAGCTGGTTCAGGGAGCCGTTGCCCGCGGAGCCGAAGTTCACCTTGCCCGGGTTCGCCCTGGCGTAGGCGACCAGTTCGGCCACCGTCTTCGGCGGGAAATTCTGGTTCACCACGAGCGCGAAGGGCACGGTGGCGAGCGTCGCCACGGTGGCGAAATCCTTGTACGGGTCATAGGGCAGCGCCTTGTACAGGCTGCCGTTGATGGCCTGCGTGCCGACATAGCTCATGAGGAGCGTGTGGCCGTCGGCCGGCGACTTGGCCACCAGGTCGGTGCCCACGTTGCCGCCCGCGCCCGCCTTGTTCTCCACCACCACGGGCTGGCCCCAGCGCTCGGACAGCTTCTGCCCCACGATGCGGGCGAGCGCATCGGAAGCGCCGCCGGGCGTCTGCGGCACGACGATCTTGACCGGTTTGCTCGGGAAGGCCTGGGCCGAGGCCGCGCCGGCCAGGGACAGCGCGGCCAGGCCGAAGCCGAGCGCGACGAGGATGCGGGAGGGGGTGGGCATGGGAAGGAAACCTCGCAGGAAGGAATCAGCGCGGGACGTCGCCGGCCAGCGTGATGCGGTGCATCAGCCGCCGGTGGCCGTGGTAGTCGTTGACGGGGTTGTGCTGCACGCAGCGGTTGTCCCAGAAGGCGAGCGAGCCGGGCTGCCAGGCGAAGCGGCAGGTGAATTCCGGGCGCACCTGGTGCTGGTACAGGTAGTGCAGCAGGGGCGCGCTCTCTTCCTCGCTCATGCCGGCGAAGCGCACCGTGTGGGCCACGTTGACGTACAGCGCCTTGCGCCCGGTCTCGGGATGCGTGCGCACCACCGGGTGTTCGGCGACGTAGTCCTTGCGCGCATCGGCGCGGCCGTCGGAGGCGATGCGGTCCTCGCGTGTCCTGGAGACGTCCGCCTTGGCGGAGCTGTTGACGGCCAGCAGCGGGTCGAGCAGCCGGCGCATGCCTTCCGAGAGTGCTTCGTAGGCGCTGTACTGGCTGGCGAACAGGGTGTCGCCGCCGAAGGGCGGCACCTCGCGCGCCAGCAGCATGGAGCCCATGGGCGGCCGCTCGAGGTAGGTGGTGTCCGAATGCCAGATGCCGCCGAAGTTGGTGCGCTCGTGTTCGAGCTTCTTGACCTCGATGATCTCGGGATGGCCGTCCAGCCCCTTCACGAACGGGTACTCGACGGGCTCGCCCATGGCGCGCGCGAAGCGCAGGTACTGGGCGGCATCGAGGCGCTGGTCGCGAAAGAAGATGACCTGGTGTTCGAGCAGGGCCTGGCGCACCTGCGCGGCCAGTGATTCGGTGAGGCCGGCGGCGAGGTCGACGCCGTGGATCTCGGCCCCCAGCGCCCCGGCGATGCGCTTGATCTGGAACTGCGGCATGGTGGGCAGGATGCTAGCCGCCCGCGCGCCGCGCCGTCATGTGGGAATCCCTCAGGCGACGATGTGCCCCGCCTCGATCGTGATGCGGCGCTCGCAGCGCTCGGCGATGCCGCGGTCGTGCGTCACCAGCACCAGGGTCGTGCCCTGCTCCCGGTTGAGGTCGAACATCAGCTCCATCACCGTCTCGCCGGTGGCGAAGTCGAGGCTGCCGGTCGGCTCGTCCGCCAGCAGCACCGCCGGCTGCACGACGAAGGCGCGCGCCAGCGCCACGCGCTGCTGCTCGCCGCCGGACAGGGTGGGGGGATAGTGGCGCGCTCGCTGGGCAAGGCCGACTCGTTCGAGCATGTCGCGTGCACGCTCGCGGGCATCGCGCTGGCCGCGCAGCTCCAGCGGCAGCGCCACGTTGTCCAGCGCGGTGAGGTTGCCCAGCA
>DASWUI010000683.1:0-2101 GCA_036401715.1 Ramlibacter sp.
GGGAATGCGGAGATCGAGGCAGCCCCCACGATGCAGAAGCCGGTGGTCCAGGGCATCGACTTGTACAGGCCGCCCAGCTCGCTGCCCTTGACCGTGCCTACGCGGAAGAGGACCGCGCCCATCGCCATGAAAAGCAGCGCCTTGAAGATGATGTCCGCGAAGGCGTGCGCCACCGCCCCGTTGAGCGCCAGGTCCGTCCCCACGCCGATTCCCACCACCATGAAGCCGAGCTGGTTGTTCAGGCTGTAGGCAAGCACCCGCCGCAGGTCGTTCTCGATGACGGCGTAGAAGATCGGGAAGGCCGCCATGGCGGCCCCCACCCAGATCAGGGATTCGGTGCCGGCGAAGCCACGCGCCAGGGCGTAGATGCCCATCTTGGTGGTGAAGGCCGAAAGCACGACCGTGCCGGTCGCGGTCGATTCGGGATAGGCGTCCTGCAGCCAGTTGTGCAGCAGCGGGAAGGCCGACTTGATCCCCATGGCGGCGAGCAGCACGTAGCTGCCCGCGGTTCCCAGGCCGATATGGTCGAAGCGCAGCGAGCCGACCTCCTGCGCATGCAGCACCGCGCCGATGAGCAGCAGCATCCCCGCGGAGAGCTGCACCACCAGGTAGCGCATTCCCGCGCGGTAGGCGCGGTCCGTCCGGGGCGCCCAGACCAGCATCGCGGAAGCCACCGCGGAGATCTCCCAGTACACGAAGACGGTGATCAGGTCGCCGGCGAAGATCGCCCCGAGGGCGCTGCCCGCGTAGACGAGCGAAGCCACGTGCTGCATGGTGTCCCGCAGGTGCAGCGCGTACACCACGCCGAGGAAGGCGGCGATCAGGAACACGTAGGCGAACAGCAGGCTGAGCTTGTCGACGCGCACGGCGAGGAGCTGTTGCCCGGCGAACGCGAAGTGGCCGTATTCGCCGTGAGGAAGCGAAAGCACGTGCGCGAGCGCGAGCCCCGGCAGCGCCAGCAGGTAAGCCGCGCGCACGCGCCCCTTGAGGAAGGGCACGAGCGCCGCGCCGAGGATCAGGATGAGCGCGGTCGGCAGCTCAGCGGTCATAGTAGTCCTCCGGCCGCATCAGGATGCGGCGCAGCGCCTTGGCCGTCAGCACCAGCGCCACGCACGCGAAGAACCCGTACGCGCAGTAGTAGCCCACGGTGGCCGCGAAGCCCACGTCCTCGTGCTTGTGGAGGAAGAGGTCGGGCAGGAACCAGGCCAGCCCGAAGAGCCACAGCCCGACGTACACCTTGCGCACGTTGCGCGGATCGTCCAGCCAGTACTTGCGGCCTTCGTTCATGGGCGCATCCTTCATGGCGTGAGGCCCGCGAGCTGCCGCGACAGCTGCAGGGCGGGAGCGGAAAAGAAGAAGAGCGCGATCGACAGCGACGCCGTCGCCACGAGCGCCACCAGCATCGGCCAGGGCGCCTCGCCGTGGCGCTGCTCGCCCTCCGGCAGCGGACGGAAGAAGGCCGCGTGCACGATGGGCAGGAAGTAGGCTGCGTTGAGCAGCGTGCTCACGAGGATCACCGCGAGCGCGGCGTGCCGGCCTGCCTCCACGGCGCCCTGCAGGATCATCCACTTGCTCAGGAATCCCACGGCCGGGGGCACCCCGATGAGCGAGAACGCACCGATGGCGAACGCGCCCATGGTGAGCGGCATCGCGCGGCCGATGCCGGCCAGCTCGCTCACCTCGGTCTTGTGCGCCGCGGTGTAGATCGCGCCCGCGGCAAAGAAGAGGGTGATCTTGCTCACCGCATGGGCCGCGATGTGGAAGGCCGCCGCCGCCACCGACAGGGGCGTGAGCAGCGATGCCGCCAGCACCACGTACGACAGCTGGCTCACCGTCGAGTAGGCGAGCCGCCGCTTCAGGTTGTCGGAGCGCAGCGCCACGACCGAGGCCGCGATGATGGTGAAGCCGGCCAGGTACGGCAGCCACTCGGCGCTGCCCAGCCGCGCCAGCGTGTCCGCGCCGAGCACATACACGATCACCTTCACGACGCAGAAGACGCCCGCCTTGACCACGGCGACCGCGTGCAGCAAGGCGGAGACCGGTGTCGGCGCGACCATCGCCGCCGGCAGCCAGCGGTGGAACGGCATGAGGGCGGCCTTGC
>DASWUI010000684.1:0-2365 GCA_036401715.1 Ramlibacter sp.
GCGGCCAGGCGCCCGAGCGAAGCTTCGTCGAGCGCCTTGAACAGCGGCAGGGACTTGAGCAGCGCCAGCGGCGGGACCGCCGGCGCCGGGCGCCGCCGTTCAGTGGCCGGTGTGGATGTTTTTCCAGCCGGGATGCTCAAAGAACCTTCCGTACTCGTTGACCGCGGTGATCACCTGCACGAAGCCCGCCTGCGCGGCCACGCCGGCCGTGCGCCCGGCCATGGCGTCGGTGCCGCCGGTGAGGTCCGCCAGGACCAGGTGCAGCATGGCGTCCGCCTCGGGCGCGAGCTTGCAGTTCGTGACGATGTTGGCCACCTCCCCCTCCACCTTGGCCGCGAGCGCGGCGTACTCGGCAGCGCTCATTGTGCCCTTGTGCGCGGCCGGCAGTTTCGGGGCCATGGCCGCGCGGATCCGGCCCATGCTCTCGCGCAGGGGCTTGTCGGTGGCCCACTTGCGGCCGTGGTCCAGTTGCAGCTTGGCAGGGTGCGCGTCGCCGTGCGCGTGCGCGGCCGGCGGATTGGCGCCGGCCGCCATGGCCGCGGGGGCACAGGCGGCGGCGATGGCGGCGGCGGAGACGATCAGGGACAGGCTCCAGGCATTGACTCGGTTCATGGTTTCTCCATCTGCATCTGCGGCAGGCGACCATCGCCTCCTGCCTGCTTCGGGTGGCGCGGGGCCGGGCCGTTCCGGCTGGCTGAGCCGGACTTAGCAAACATCAAGAACGGCCCCGGGGCGCGCAATACCGCACACCCGGCCGGGTGGCCTGCGGCGGCGTTGCCCCTCGTCCTACATCCGCCCTGTGCAGTTGTTCCTAGGATGCCCGCATGAGCACGAGGAACGGGCCGCACGCGCGCGCCAACGCCAGCGAAGACAGCCGCACCAACGGCGGGCGCAACAACGCCCGCTACAGCCGCGCCGAGTACGCCAAGGTGCTGGCGCTGCAGGAGGAAGTGGCCCGCGCGGACGCCGACTACCAACGCCTGCGCAATGCCTACATGGACATCGCGCAGAACGAACCCACGCACGAGGTGGCGCTGGCCATGATCGGCGCGGACATGGACCGCGCCCACGCCCGCCTGCAGGCGCTGATCGGCCTGCCCCGCCTGCCTTTCACGCACGAACCCAGCAGCGTGGCCCGGCGCGAGGCGCAGCGGCTGGCCGACGAAAAGCACTGACGCCCCGGCGGGCTGGCGACTACAAGGGTTCGGTCCCGCCTCCGAACGCGGCGCCGCGCGGGGCGCCCCACCATGGCCGCAAGGAGCCCGCGACATGAACCACCACGACATCGATCCCAGCCTGTGCCCGGCCGAACCGCTGCTGGACAGCCTGGACGACGGATTCTCCCCTCCGGCGGTTGCGCAAGCGCAGCAGGAGCAGGATAGTGGCGCAACCGAGCCCGCCGAGCGCGCGCTCGGGACGCAGAGCCCCTTCTGACCATGCACGCATCGCACACCACGCCCACGCACCCGGTCGAGCCCGATCCCTTCCCGCCCGAAAGCGACGCGCCCGCCTCCAACCCGCCCCAGTTGCCGGTCGAGCCCGAGTTCGGCCATGCGCTGCCGCCGGGCGAGCCCGAGGACCCCGGCGTGCCCAAGCCCGAAATCTGAAGAGCATCCAAGGAGTCACCATGCGCACCCCCCAAGGCATCACGCCACCGGCCCCGGGCCTCGACCGCGAGGAGCCGACCTTCGTGCCCGAGCAGGACATCCCCAGCAGCGAGCGCCGCCCGGCCGCGGATGCCGGCCGCCCGCGCGAAGAGCGCCCCGCCTCGCGCAGCCCGGAACGCGAATGAGCGGAACCGCCCCGGCGCCCAGCCATCCCCCGGCCGATCCGCCGAAGCCGGCGAATCCGGAGCCGACGGCGGCGCCGGTCGATCCGGAAAAGGGGCACGTGCATACCGACCCCGAGCAGGGGAAGTCGGAGCATCCGAGCCGGTAGTGCCAGGCGCCGGATAGCCAGGCGTGCAGGCATGTGGCATGTGGGCATGTAGCCACGTAGCCACGTCTTGCGGGCTGGACCCGCAATCCAGGTCCGCTGGCCCGTCGGCCGGCATGGGTCCCGGGTCAAGCCCGGGATGACATGGCGAGTGTCCGGCAGTCCCGGAGTCCTCCTGCTCCCCGTAGCTCCCCGTAGCTCGCTGCAGGCCCCTGTAGGTCCCCGGAGGTCCCCGAGGTCCCGAGGTCCCCGGAGGTCGTGGTGAGCGCGCGCGCAGCGCCGAACCGCGACACTAGCCCGCCGCGTCCAGCAGCCCCTGCGCATCCTCATCCGCGCTCGCCAACGGCGTCGCCTTCGCCAGCGCCATCCACACGCCGAAGGGAAGGCCCGCACGGGCCGGCCGCGTGGCCGCACGCGCGACGCTCAGCCG
>DASWUI010000685.1:0-2596 GCA_036401715.1 Ramlibacter sp.
ATCGCCCAGTACCGCTCGGGCACCGGCAGGCCGTCGCGGGCCTCGGCCGGGGTCCTCTCTTCCGCCTTCTTCTGCACCGGCGGCAGTCTACCCGCCGCGCGGGTGCGGCGCGGGCGCGCCACTAGAATCCCTGCCTTTGCCTTTGCCCACAGCGCCCAGCGCGCGACCGCCGTCACCCCCCCAATGTTCAAGAGCGCCTGCTTCTTCCGCATCGCGGACGATTTCGTCCTGCCCGACCCCGACGCCCTCGAGCGCGTCCTGTACAAGGCCCGCTTCGTGCCCTGCGGCCCCACCCAGCCCGAATCCACCGGCTGGGTGCCGCCGCGCGGCAACAAGAGCAAGGTGCTCGCCGAGGTGGTCGGCGGCCAGCTGATCCTGAAGCTGTGCACGGAGAAGCGCGCCGTGCCCGCCTCCGCGGTCAAGGCGGCGGTGGAAGAGCGCATCGAACGCTACAAGGCCGAGACGGGCAACGAGCGCGTGCCCGCCAAGGTGAAGAAGGAATTCAAGGAGGAGGTCCTGCTGGACCTGCTGCCGCGGGCCTTCAGCAAGCGCGCCACCACCCTGCTGTGGCTCGACCCGAAGAACCGCATGCTGGTGGTGGACGCCGGCAGCCTCGGCGCCGCCGACCGGATCGTGTCCTCATTGCTGGCGGCGCTGCTGGAAGTCCCCGGCGCCGCGCCGTCGCTGGACCTGCAGCTGATTCACACGCAGAGCTCGCCGGCCGCGTCCATGGCGCACTGGCTGTCCACGCGCGAGGCCCCGTGGCACTTCACCGTGGACCGGGACTGCGAACTCAAGAGCGCCGACGAACAGAAATCGGTGGTGCGCTATGCCCGGCACACGCTGGAGATCGACGAAGTCGCGCAGCACATCGCCGCGGGCAAGGTGCCCACCCAGCTGGCGATGACCTGGAACGACCGCGTGTCCTTCGTGCTCGGCGAGGCCGGGCAGATCCGCAAGATCAAGATGCTCGACGTGGTGCTGAAGGAAGCGGAGGACGGGAAAGGCAAGGACGAAGACAACTTCGACGCCAACGCCGCCATCCTCACCGGCGAACTCTCGCAGCTGATCCCGGACCTGGTGGAGGCGCTGGGCGGCGAGGCGGTGCCGGGGGTGCAGGCGGAGGCGCTGGCGGCCTGAGGAAAACTGGCCTGCCCGGAGGGACTCGAACCCCCGACCTGCTGCTTAGAAGGCAGCTGCTCTATCCAGTTGAGCTACGGGCAGCCGAGGCCCAATCGTACCCCGGTTGGCCCGAAAGGCTGTCGAGCCAGCGGACCGGCTCCGGCCAGGCGGGGGCCGCCTCGCTCGCCGCGCGGCCCCAGTTCCAGGCTTCCTCCAGCGCGCCGCGGCGCGAGGCGCAGACCGACAGGTGCAGCCAGGCGGCGGCGCGGGTCTCGTCGTCCATCGCCGCTCGTTCCAGCCAGGGCACGGCCGCCTCGTCGCGGCCGGCCGCCATCAGCAGCCGCCCGATCTGCAGGGCGAGGTCCGGATGCCCACCGCCCTGCCGCCTCGACTGCGTGTCGCAGGCGATCGCCTCGGCGACGCGGCCGAACGTCGCGTACAGCAGCCCCAGCGCGACCCACGCCGTGGCCACGCGCGCGGGGGCGCCATCCCAGGTGTCCAGCTGCCGGTGCAGGCGCACGATCGTTGCCAGGTCGAGGTCCTGCTCGCGCGCGCGCAGCGAGCCCAGGTGGCGCAGCACGTCACCCCGGTAGTGCGCATCCAGGGTCGCGGCCCGCTCCAGCAGCAGCGTCCGCTCCTCCGCCACGGGGGTGGCCAGCGCCAGCGCGTGGCAGGTGGCGGCACAGTCCGGCCGTTCGGCCAGCAGCGCGCTCAGCCGCGCCACGCGCTCGGCCTCCGGCAGGGGATCGACCTCGAGCTCCAGCAGCCGCTGCCAGTGGCGCGCGTCGTCCTGGCGGCCCTCCCACAGGGCCGCGAGCTGGTCGGCCAGGAAGCGGTGGCGCAGGGGCAGGAAGCCCGTGCCGACCGAGCGCGCAACCGTGAGGTCCACGTGCTCGCCGAGCCGCTCCTTGAGCGCCGTCACGATCACGCGCGGCCGCGCCCAGATGCGGTCCTGCGGCACCCGGACGAAGTAGTCGGCGTCGATGTCGACGGCAAGCGGTGCCTCGAGCCCGAGCGAGGGCAGCTGCTGCCATTCGAGCACGGCGATGTCGATGCCCAGCAGCCGCCCCTCGACGCAGCCGCCGGTGCGGCGGAAGGACGCGATGTCGCGCCGGGTGACGCCTTCCATCTGGCGCAGCGCCTGCAAGGCGGTGTCCATGCGCGCCAGCACGTGCGGCGGCGCGACCCACACCAGGCGCCGCAGCACGCCCAGCTGGCCGGCGGCATAGAGGAAGTCCTCGATCCCGTAGCAGGCGTCACGCAGGGGGCTGAGCGGATGCGCGCTCTCCAGCCGCGCGACTTCGGCGGCACCGCGGCAGGCGCGCAGGCGGGCGATGCGCTCGGGCGCGATGAACTGCAGGTCCAGGTGCGCGTCCAGGCAGACGATGGTGGCGTCGCGCAGTCCCTGGGCCACCCAGTGCGGCAGCACCGATGCGTGTTCCTCGAACAGGGTGGCGCGGGCCATGGCTTCACG
>DASWUI010000686.1:0-6303 GCA_036401715.1 Ramlibacter sp.
ATCCTGTCGAACCACTCGCGCTGCACGCCCATCGCGGCCAGGCCCGAGGGCAGGCCCAGGCGGGCGCTCATGTCGCGGATCGCCTCCGGGATCTCGCCGCCCGAACGCAGGCCCATCGCGTGCGCCATGCGATCGAGCCGACGCTCCTTCTGCACCGCCGGCGCCTGCGCGTTGAAACGCACCACGGCGGGCAGGAACATCGCGTTGAGCGTGCCGTGGTGCAGCCGCGGATCGACGCCGCCGAGGCTGTGGCTCAGCGAATGCACGCAGCCCAGGCCCTTCTGGAAGGCCATGGCGCCCTGCATGGACGCGGCCATCAGGTTCAGCCGCGCCTCGCGGTCGCTGCCGTCGCGCGTGGCGCGCTCGATGTGCCCCCAGCCGCGCTCGAGTCCGTCCAGCGCGATGCCGTCGGCCGGCGGATTGAAGGCCGCGGCCATGAAGGTTTCCATGCAATGCGCGATCGCATCCATGCCGGTCGCCGCGGTCAGCTTGGGCGGCAGGCCCATGGTCAGCTCGGGATCGCAGATCGCGGTCTTGGGCACCAGGTGCCAGGAATGGAAGCCGAGCTTGCGGTGGTCGTCCACGATGATGATCGCGCCGCGCGCCACTTCGCTGCCGGTGCCGCTGGTGGTGGGGACCGCGATCAGCGGCGCGACCTTGTCGGTGATGCGCGGCGAGCCGCCTTCGATGGTGGCGTAGCGCGTCAGCGGCCCTTCGTGGGTGGCGGCGATCGCCACCCCCTTGGCGCAGTCGATCGCCGAGCCGCCGCCCACGGCCACCAGGCCGTCGCAGCCCTGCGCCTTGTAGATTTCGGTGGCCGCGCGCACCGCCGCCTCGGTGGGGTTCGACGGGGTCTGGTCGAAGATGGCGTGGGGCACGCCTTCCAGCGCATCCAGCGCCTTCTGCAGCACGCCGGCCGCCTTGACTCCCTGGTCGGTGACCACCAGGGGTTTGCCGATCCCGACGCGCTGGCACTCCTGCCTGAGCAGCTGGATCGCTCCGAAGTCGAACTGGATCTGGGTGACGTAGTAGATGAAGGCCATGGCGTCGCGTCGCTTACGATGGGGAGCTTCACTGTAAGCCAGCCGCCTCGCCGGGCGTTGCCATCCGCGTGACATTTCTTCCGCAGTTTCCCGAACTGACGCCGGCCATGCGCTCCGTGCTCGAGCGCATGGCGCGCGCCGGGCACGTGCCCCTGTACCGGCTGGCGCCGCGGCAGGCCCGGGCGGCCTACGAAGCCGGGGCAGGGGTGCTGGAGGTGCCGCGGTCCGAGCTGGCCCGGGTGGAGGACCTGTCCGTCCCCACCTCCGACGGCGCGGCCGTCCCGGCGCGCCTCTACGCGCCGTCCGCGCAAGCGCTGCCCGTGCTGGTCTATTTCCATGGCGGCGGCTTCACGATCGGCAGCATCGCGTCGCACGACACGCTGTGCCGCACGCTGGCGGCGCTCTCCGGTTGCGCCGTCGTTTCGGTCGGTTACCGGCTGGCGCCCGAACACCGTTTCCCCACCGCCTGCGACGACGCCTGGGACGCCGTGCAGTGGGTGGCGCGCGAGGGCAGGGCGCTGGGCGTGCAGGGCGCGAGGCTGGCGGTCGGCGGCGACAGCGCCGGCGGCACGCTGGCAACGGTGTGCGCCACGCTCGGACGCGACGCGGGCCTGCCGGTCGCATTGCAGCTGCTGTTCTACCCGGGCTGCGCCGCGCGGCCGGCGGCGCCATCGCACCGCCGCTACCACCAGGGCCTGGTGCTGGAGCAGGCGCACATCGAATACTTCTTCGGCCAGTACATCGCCGGCACCGACCGCGAGGACTGGCGCTTCGCCCCGCTGAACACGGACGACGTGGAAGGCGTGGCGCCGGCCTGGTTCGGCCTGGCCGAATGCGACCCGCTGGTGGACGACGGGCTGGCGTACGCGGATAAACTGCGCGCAGCCGGCGTGGCGGTACAGCTGGAGATCTACCGCGGCGTCACGCACGAATTCATCAAGATGGGCCGCGCCCTGCCGGAAGCCCGGCAGGCCCACGCCGATGCCGCGGCGGCCCTGCGACAGGCACTGGACCCATGAAAAGAGAAGACTTCCGTTTCTTCCACAAGCTGCGCGTCCGCTGGGCGGAAGTGGACATGCAGAAGATCGTGTTCAACGCCCACTACCTGATGTACTTCGACACGGCGGTGGCGGACTACTGGCGCGCGCTCGCCATGCCTTACGAGGAAGGCATGCACCAGCTGCAGGGAGACGTCTACGTGAAGAAGGCGACGGTGGAATTCCACGCCTCCGCGCGCATGGACGACCGCATCGAGGTGGCGATCAAGTGCGCGCGCGTCGGCAATTCCTCCATGCAGTTCCTGGGCGCGATCTTCCGCGGCGAGGAGCTGCTGATCACCTGCGAGCTCATCTACGTGTTCGCCGACCCGGCCACGCAGACCTCGCGGCCGGTGCCGCCGCCGCTGCGCGAGATGCTCACCGGCTTCGAGGCCGGCGAGCCGATGCTGCAGGTGAAGACCGGCAGCTGGGTCGAGCTGGGCGCGGACGCCCGCCGCATCCGCACCGACGTCTTCGTGCAGGAGCAGCGCATCCCGGCGGAACTGGAATGGGACGACGCGGACGAGACGGCCCTCCACGCCGTGGCCTACAACCGCCTGGGCCAGGCGGTGGCCACCGGGCGGCTGCTGCCCGCCTCCGGCGGCACCGCCAAGGTGGGCCGCATGGCCGTGCACCAGGTGCTGCGCGGCTGCGGCTGGGGCGAGCAGGTGCTGCGCGCGCTGGCGGCCAGGGCGCAGGAGCGCGGGGACCGCGCGATCGAGTTGCACGCGCAGCGCACCGCCCGCGGCTTCTACGCGCGGCTCGGGTTCGAGGCGCAGGGCGAGCCCTTCGAGGAAGCGGGCATCCCGCACATCGCGATGCGCGCGACCCTGCCGCTCGGGCACTGAGCCGGTGGCGAAGCCCCGCTCCGCGGCGGCGCAGCCGCCACAGGCGCCGTCTTCCGCGGCCGCACCGCTGCTGCTGTCGCTCATGCTCCTGCTCGCGCCGGCGCTCGGCGTTCCGGGCGAGGAGATGCTGCAGGACACCCTGAAGTCGGCGATCGTCGCCTTCTGCACGGTGGCGGCGGCTTTCCTGTTCCTGTTCGCGCGGCGCCACGGCAGCGAGGGACCGCGCTGGCACCACCTCATCTGGCTGCCCCTGCTGTTGATGGCCTACGCGCTGGGCAGCATGGCCTGGTCGCATCCCTACCTGGGGGGCGTGGAGGCGGTGCGCTGGTTCCTGTTCGCCGTGATCGCGTGGCTGGCGCTGAACACCTTCACGCGCGAGGGGCTGCCGACGCTGGCGTGGTGCGTGCACCTGGGCGCCGTGATCGCGTCGGCGTGGGCGGTGCTGCAGTTCTGGACCGGCTTCGCGCTGTTCCCGCAGGGGCCGAATCCGGCCTCCACCTTCATCAACCGCAACTTCTTCGCCGAGTTCGTGGTCTGCACGCTGCCTTTCGCGGCGCTGCTGCTGGCACGGGCGCGGGAGTCGGCGACCGTGGCGCTGCTGGCCGCCAGCATCGGATTCGTGCTGACGGGCATCCTCATGACCGGCACGCGCGGTGCCCTGATCGCCATGTGGCTGCAGCTGCTGGTGGGGCTGCCCCTGGTCGCCTGGCGCTGCCGGCGGCAGCTGGCCTTTCCCGGCTGGAGCCGCGGCGTGCAGGCCATGGCGGTGGCGGTGCTGGCCGGCACGGTGCTGGTGCTGGGCGTGATCCCCACCGGCAATCCGAAGATCGTGGAAGAGGGATACGGCGTCACGGCGCTGGCGCGCGGGCTGCATCGCGCCCGGTCGATCGGGCCGAAGGACCATTCGCTGAACATCCGCATGGTGATGTGGCGCGCCACGCTGGCCGCGATCGCGGCACGGCCGCTGGAAGGCCTGGGCGCGGGTGCCTGGGAAAGCGAGATCCCGCTGTACCAGGAAGAGGGCGCGCAGCTGGAGACCGATTACTACGTGCACAACGAGTTCCTGCAGCTGGTGGCGGAGTACGGGCTGGTCGGCTGGGTCTTCCTGCTGCTGCTGGCGGCCTACCTGCTGCGCGCCGCCTGGCGCACCTGGAGCGACGAGGGGGCCGAGGCGGACGCCGAGCGCCCCTGGCGCGCCGTCTTCCTGTGCAGCCTGCTGGCGTTGATGGTGGTGAGCAACATCGGCTTTCCCTGGCGCATGGCGGCCACGGGCGCGCTGTTCGCGCTGTGCCTCGGGGGACTGGCCGCGTCCGATGCGCGGCTCGGCGCCGGCCGCCTGCTGGCGTCCGTTCCCTGGCCGCCGCTGGCGCGCAGGCTCGCCCTGGCGGCCAGTGCCGCCTGCATCGTGCTGGCGGTGTTCATCACGCAGCGGGCTGCGCAAAGCGAAGCCAAGCTGGTGCGGGCGGCGCAGCTCGCGCTGGCGATCACCGCCACCGGCCGGCCCAACGACCCGGGCCTGCGCGAGGCGAAGCAGTCCATGCTGCAGCTGGTGCGGGAAGGGATCGCGCTGCACCCGCACTACCGCAAGATCACGCCGATCGTCGCGGACGAACTGGCGCGCTGGGGCGACTGGGCCAATGCCACCTGGATCTGGGAAAGCGTGCTGCAGTCGCGTCCCAACGTCGTGGCGATCCTGACCAACGCCGCGCGCGGCCACGATGCGATGGGCCACAGGGAGCAGGCCCTGGCCTATCTCGAGCGCGCCCGCGCCATCCAGCCCCGCGCGCCGGCCGTGCGCGGCCTGGAAGTGCTGCTGCTGGCGCGCCAGGGGCAGGAACCGCGGGCGATGCAGCGCGCGCAGGAGGCGATGGACGCCGGCGTGGTCGACCAGGAACTGGTGGATTCGTATTTCGTGCTGGCCTGGCGGGCGCGGGACTACGCGCTCGCCGAGAAGCTGCTGCAGCAGCGCATGCGGGACTGGCCGGAGACGCGCGCCCGGGGCCTGGTGCAGCTGGGGGTGCTCCACGCCGAAGGCTACGGGGACAAGCGCAAGGCGCTGGCGGCGTTCCAGCTCGCCATGAAGGTCGCGCGACCGCAGGAGCGAGACGCCCTGCTGCAGCAGGTGCCGCCCGAATTCCGTCCGCAGCTCACGGTCGCGCCCTAGGTTCCACGCGGCAGGGCCTGGCTTGTCATGGCGGGCTCGACCCGCCATCCATGCATTCGTGCCGGTGGATTGCGGGTCGAGCCCGCCATCAAATGCGAGGTCTAGATGTCCGCCAGCAGCGGATACGGCAGCGGCAGCAGCTTCAACGCCGGGCCGTCGGCGCGGCCGGCGTGCAGGTCGCCGGCTTCGGCGGCCGTGAGCTGCAGCGAGACGATGGCATCCCAGCCGCCATCGGGCGAACGCGCGGCCTCGGCCACGATGCCGGCCGGCTGTTCCGGGTCGGAGGCCTGGAACACCTCCTGGCCCGCTGCCAGGTCGGCGTCGGCGTGGGCGATGAACGCGCGGCGCTTGAGGGTGCCGCGGAACTGGCTGCGCGCCACCACCTCCTGCCCCGGATAGCAGCCCTTCTTGAAGTTCACGCCGCCCACCGATTCGTAGTTCAGCATCTGCGGCACGAAGGCTTCGACCACCGGCTGCGTGATGGTCGCCACGCCGCTGCGGACCTCGCCCCACTGCCACAGGGCGGCATCCATGGGTTGTCCCGCCGGCGTGCTGCCGGCAGGGCCGACCCACAGCGCGCGCGGCTGGCCGTCGGCGGGATAGAGGTGCACGAGCTGGCCGCCCGCGAACTCCTGCAGCGTCCAGGGCGCCGCGGACGAGGGCACGGCCCCGCCGGCCAGGCCATGCAGCGCGAACTCCGCCGACGCGTCGCTGAGCCTGGCCTTGGCGCGCAGCACGAACATCGACAGCCGCTTGAGCGTGGCGGGCAGGATGTCCCGGCTGCAGACCAGCAGGATCTCGTCGGCGCCCCGCCTGAAGCCGACGAAGCTCGCCTGCATGCGCCCCTTGGGGGTGCAGAAGGCGGCCAGCCGCGCCTGGCCGGCGCCCAGCAGGGCGAAATCCTGGGTCAGCTGGCCCTGGAGGAACTTGGCGGCCTCCTCGCCCTGGGCGCGGATGACGCCCAGGTGAGGCAGGGGAGCGACACCGTGGAAGGGATGCGACATGGGCTGAATTATCATGGCCGCCACATTCCACAGACGAAGCAGGGACGTGCGCCGATTTTTCACCACCCTCTTCACGCTGGCCCTGCTGGGTGCGCTGGGCGCGGGAGCCGCCGGCTGGTGGTGGGTCCAGCAGCCGCTGCGCCTGCCCGCCAACACGGTGGACCTTTCCATCGAGCCCGGCACCTTGCCCAGGTCCGTCGCGCAGGC
>DASWUI010000687.1:0-1504 GCA_036401715.1 Ramlibacter sp.
CAACAGCTCCTCGGCCACCAGCAGGGAACGCGCCATCTGCCAGCCGGCGACCAGGTTGCCGGCGAGCATCAGGTAGGGCACCGAGCCGGCGAACGCCGCGTTGGGCGAGGCCTTGCCCTGCTCCGCGATGTAGCCCACCACGTCCAGGAAGGCCTTGCGCGCCGCCGCCAGGCGATTCGCCACCGCGCGGGCCGCGACGCTGCCGCGCCTGGCGAGCTCGCCTTCGGTCTGTTCGACCTGCGCCGCGATCGCGCGGGCGGTCTGGCCGCCGTCGCGCGCGGTCTTGCGGCCCACCAGGTCGTTGGCCTGGATCGCCGTGGTGCCTTCGTAGATGGTCAGGATCCGCGCGTCGCGGTAGTACTGCGCGGCGCCCGTCTCCTCGATGAATCCCATGCCGCCGTGCACCTGCACGCCCAGCGAGGTGACCTCCAGGCTCATCTCGGTGCTGTAGCCCTTGACCAGCGGCACCAGGAATTCGTAGAAGGCCTGGTTCTGCTTGCGCGCCGAGGCGTCCGGGTGGTGGTGCGCGGCGTCGTAGGCGGCGGCGGCGACGCTGGCCATCGCCCGGCAGCCTTCCGTGTACGCGCGCATCGTCATGAGCATGCGGCGCACGTCCGGGTGGTGGATGATGGGCGCGGGGCCGTTCACCGAGCCGTCCACCGGGCGCGACTGCACGCGGTCGCGCGCGTACGCCACCGCCTTCTGGTAGGCGCGTTCGGCCACCGCGATGCCCTGCACGCCCACGGCGTAGCGCGCGGCGTTCATCATGATGAACATGTACTCGAGGCCACGGTTCTCCTGGCCCACCAGGTAGCCCACGGCACCGGGTCCGGTGCCGTTCACATCCCTGGCCGCCGTGCCGTCGCCGAACTGCAGCACGGCGGTGGGCGACGCCTTGATCCCCAGCTTGTGTTCGATGCTCACGCAGTGCACGTCGTTGCGCGCGCCCAGGGAGCCGTCCTGGTTCACCAGGAACTTGGGCACCACGAACAGGCTGATGCCCTTGACGCCCTCGGGCGAGCCGGGGATCTTCGCCAGCACCAGGTGGACGATGTTGTCCGCCATGTCGTGCTCGCCGTAGGTGATGAAGATCTTCGTGCCGAAGACCTTGTAGGTGCCGTCGGGCTGCGGCTCCGCGCGGCTGCGCACCAGCGCCAGGTCGCTGCCGGCCTGCGGCTCGGTGAGGTTCATGGTGCCGGTCCACTCGCCGGTGACCAGCTTCTCCAGGTACACCGCCTTCAGGTCGTCCGAGCCCGCGGTCAGCAGCGCCTCGATGGCGCCGTCGGTGAGCAGCGGACACAACGCGAAGCTGAGGTTGGCGGAGTTGAGCATCTCCCCGCACGCGGCGCCTATGGTCTTGGGCAGGCCCTGCCCGCCGAAGTCGCTCGGGTGCTGCAGGCCCTGCCACCCGCCCTCGGCGTACTTCTTGTACGCGTCTCGGAAGCCCGGGGTGGTGCTGACCTGGCCGTCCTTCCAGCTGGAAGGATTGCGGTCGCCCTGGACG
>DASWUI010000688.1:0-2072 GCA_036401715.1 Ramlibacter sp.
AGGCAGCCGCGCGCCACCGCACCGCCTCGGGCGGCCGCGCCGCCGGATTCGCGCGGCCGGTCGTACCCGGCGAAGTCGACACCGCGCACGGCCGCATCCTGTACCTGGAGGACGTCAGCGTCAGCTTCGACGGCTTCCGCGCGATCAACAGGCTGTCGCTGGACATCGCGCCCGGCGAGCTGCGCTGCATCATCGGGCCCAACGGCGCGGGCAAGACGACGATGATGGACATCATCACCGGCAAGACGCGCCCCGACCACGGCACCGTCTTCTTCGGCAGCACCATCGACCTGCTGCGCTACAAGGAAGCGGAGATCGCGCAGCTGGGGATAGGGCGCAAGTTCCAGAAGCCCACGGTGTTCGAACAGCTCACGGTGTACGAGAACCTGGAGCTGGCGCTGAAGACGGACAAGGGGGTGAAGGCCTCCGTGTTCTTCCGTCCCGCCTCGGCCGACAGCGACCGGCTGGCGGAGGTGCTGCGCACGATCCACCTCGCGGGCAGCGTGAACCGGCTCGCCGGAACGCTCAGCCACGGACAGAAGCAGTGGCTGGAGATCGGCATGCTGCTGATGCAGGACCCCAGGCTGCTGCTGCTGGACGAGCCGGTGGCCGGCATGACCGACGAGGAGACCGCCCGCACGGCCGAACTGTTCCTGTCGCTCAAGGGCCGGCACTCGCTGCTGGTGGTGGAGCACGACATGGGTTTCATCCGCGCGATCTCGGAGAAGGTGACGGTGCTGCACGAGGGGGCGGTGCTGGCGGAAGGGACGCTGGAGCAGGTGCAGGGAGATGAGCGGGTGATCGAGGTGTACCTTGGGCGGTGAGTCCCGTCTTTCCCGCGGAGGCGGGAGCCCAAGGCTTCGGAAGGAAGGCGGAAGCCTTGGATCCCCGCCTCCGCAGGGATGACGGAACACCATGCTCGCCATCAGGAACATCAACCAGTACTACGGCGGCTCGCACATCCTGCGCGACGTCAGCCTCGAGGCCCGGCCGGGGCAGGTCACCGTCGTCCTCGGCCGCAACGGCGTCGGCAAGACGACGCTGCTGAAATCGCTGATGGGCCTGGTCCCCATCCGGACCGGCAGCATCGAGTTCGACGGCCGCGCGATCCGGCAGGCCACGCCCTACCAGCGCGCGCGCGCCGGCATCGGCTTCGTTCCCCAGGGGCGGGAGATCTTCGCCCGGCTGACCGTGGAGGAGAACCTGCGCATGGGACTGGCGACGCGGCCCGGCGGCACGCCCATCCCGCGGGAACTGTTCGAGCTGTTCCCGGTGCTGAAGCAGATGCTGCACCGGCGCGGCGGCGACCTCTCCGGGGGCCAGCAGCAGCAGCTCGCCATCGCCCGCGCGCTGGCCGCCGGCCCGAAGCTGCTGGTGCTGGACGAACCCACCGAGGGCATCCAGCCCAGCATCATCAAGGACATCGGCCGCGTGATCCGCATGCTGGCCGACCGCGGCGACATGGCCATCGTGCTGGTGGAGCAGTACTACGACTTCGCGCGCGAACTGGCGGACCAGTACGTCGTGATGGAGCGCGGCGAGGTCGTGGCGCGCGGGCGCGGCAAGGACATGGAGGCCGACGGCGTGCGGCAGCGGGTCGCCATCTAGCGCCGCCGGAGGGCTCCTACCCCGGCTGGCGCCGGTCCCCGGCAGCCCGCAAGACGCGATCTCCCTAGTCTGGAACCAGCAACCTGAAGGAGATTGAAATGCCCGTGATCCTCTGGCTCCTCGGCGTACCGCTCGGCATCGTGATCCTGCTGATGCTGTTCGGCGTCATCTGAGCCCCGGCCCTCAGGTCTCGCGCGGGGCTTCCCGTTCGGTCCTGTCGGGCTTGCGCTTGACCTCCTCCAGGTCCTGCACGTTGCGGCCCGCGGTCTCGCCCGCGTCGCCGCCTTCGAACTCCTTCGCGGCGGCAGGGCCCAGTTCCTGTTCCTGGTTCGTGTACGGCTGGCGGCCCGAGCCGCCCCCCCAGCTCACCTCGTTGCGGTAGCCATGCTGCGCGCGGCCATCCCCCTCGGCTTCGCCGGGTCCCTTGCGTTGGTTCTGATCCATATCGCGGCTCTCCAAATGGC
>DASWUI010000689.1:0-1806 GCA_036401715.1 Ramlibacter sp.
CTACGGCTACGCGGCCGGCGACTGGGTCACCCTCATCACCACTTCGGCCCACCTCTCACCCGACCACGTCGGCTGGGCCAACCTGGACGGGAGCAACAGCGCCGCGGAGACCGTGGCCGAGATGGATGGCCACTGCGGCACCGAGGTCGGCGACGCGCTCGGCACCCCGGGCACGCAGTCCACGATCGTCGACAACTGGAACTACCGCTTCGGCATCTACCGCGCCGGCGGCGATCCCGCGCGGCCCGTGCAGCGGCCCGATTTCAGCGGCTACGCCTACACCGCGAAGAACTGGCCTTCCGAGTCCAATGCCTACGATGGCCCCACGCCGGCCGGCGCGCACGCCACGGCCGCTTCCTACCTCACCAAGAAGGCCGCGTTCGCGTCCTGCGCCGATGGCGGCACCGAGCTGCGCGGCGGGCCGGACAGCTGCGAGGAGATCACCGGCCTGGCGCTGCACTCGTTCCAGAAGCTGGCCGCGCCGGGTGCCGCGCCCGGGGGGCACCGCGACCACGGCCAGAGCCGGCGCCTCGTGCTGGTGCCGGTGGTGGACGAGGCCAGGCGCGTGATCGACTATGCCTGCATGTTCATGCTGCAGCCCCTGAGCCAGCCGATGACCGACACCCGGCTCGAATACCGCGGCAATGCGGGGGCGGCCGGCAGTCCCTGCACGACCTCCGGCCTGCCGGGCGGCTTCCATGGCCCGCTCGTGCCGGTGCTGGTGCGCTGAGGAGGGCGGCGCGATGCGACGCAGGTCCCTGCAGCGCGGCACGGCCGCCGTCGAACTGGCGCTGTTGCTGCCGATGCTGCTGATGCTCACCTTCATGGTCGCCGAGTGCGGCCGCGCCCTCATGCAATACAACACCCTCGCCAAGTCGGTGCGCGATGCCGCGCGCTACCTGAGCGTGCAGACCCCGGGAACCCGCGTGGCCGAGGCCCGCAACCTGGTGGTGTACGGCAACACCGCCGGGGAAGGCAGCCCGCTGGTGGCGGGACTCACGCCCGCGAACGTGCCGCCCCCGACCTGGCAGGCGGTGGGTGCCGCCCCCGCGATCCCCGTCGTCACCGTGCAGGTGACCGGCTTCCGCTTCACGCCCATGGTCCGGAGCGTCTTCGGACTGGCGATCGGCCCGTTCGCCTTCGGTCCCATCGCCGCCACCATGAGGAGCCCGGGATGAGGAGCCCGCGCGATCAAGGTTCCACCAGCATCGAGTTCGCCCTGGTGCTGCTCGTGCTGATGACGTTCGTGCTCGGCATCGTGGATTTCAGCCGGATGCTGTTCACCTGGAATGCGGCGACCGAGGCGACGCGCCTGGGCGCGCGGTACGCGGTGGTCTGCGACGACACCACCCGCCAGGACGCGGTACTCGCCCGCATGCGGCAGGTGCTGCCCCAGATCTCCGCGGCCTCCGTGCAATGGCTGCCGCAAGGCTGCACGCCGGATTCCTGCCAGGGCGTGAACGTCGGCATCACCGGCCTGAAGTTCCACTGGATCTCGCCCATCGCCGGCGCGGCAGCCCCGCTGCTGCCGATGCCGTCCTTCTCCACCTACCTGCCGCGCGAATCCATGCGGCAGGACCCGAATAGCAACACCGCCTGTTCCTGAGGAACCCACCATGAAGATCGTCGTCCTTTCCCCAAGCCAGAAGCACCTGCAGGAGATCGCCGCCACGCTGCTCGCGCAGGGGCACGAGGTGGTGCGCTGCGAAGGCGGCAAGAGCCACCTGCGCTCCGTCGCCGAACTGGAGGAGCCCGACCTGCTGATCGCCGACGGGCTGTGCCGCGATTCGGGCGAGCTCGCGCAGG
>DASWUI010000690.1:0-5981 GCA_036401715.1 Ramlibacter sp.
AAGGCGCGCTGCGCGCGCACCGCGCGCAGCTGCTGCGGCGTCGGCCGCTCCGGATGCAGCTGGAAGCGCGACTGGCCGGTGCTGGCGATCATCTGCCCGGTGCCGCTCCAGAGCACCACGTCGATGGCGCCCAGCTGCTCGCGCACGCGCTCCAGGGCGAGGCCGGCCGACGTGTCCGACACCTCCGAGAGCTGGTTGGCGGCGCTGCGCGTCTTGGCCGCGAGGTCGCTGGAGAGCGCATCGAGGGTGGCGCGTCCCAGGTTCAGGCCGGCGTCCAGTGCGCCTTCCACCTTGACGTCGAACCAGCTCTCGATGGAGCGCGAGACGAACTGGTAGGACACGACGTAGATCAGCACGCCGGGCACCAGCCCCACCAGCGCGAAGATCGCCGCCAGCTTCACCAGCAGCCGGCTGCCGAACTTGCCGCGCCGCAGCCGGGAGGCCAGCCGCACGAACACCCACAGGATCACCGCCAGCAGCACGCCGGCGATCACCATGTTCAGCGCGAACAGGCGGCCGTAGTTGCGCTCGTAGAAGTCGCGGTTGTTGGTGGCCTGCGTGAGCAGGAACATCAGCACGATGCCGATGCCGATGGCCACGGTGACGCCGACCATGATCGCCCAGCGCCAGGCGCGCGAGCTCTCGCTCAGCTTGCGCGGCGGGCCTTCGGGGGGGCGGGGCAGGTTCACCGGGGGTTGTCGAGGACGAGACGCTGGTTGCGCACGGCCAGGATGACCCATTCGGCCTGGCCGACCGCGCCGATCTGGAAGGGCCGCGGCAGCTGCGACATGTCCAGGCGGAAGCGGAAATCGATATTGTGCGTGGCGTCCGGATCGACGTCCGCGGCGTCCGCGATGCGCCAGCGGGACACGCGCTGGATCGCCGCCAGCGCTTCCTCGCGGGTGTCGAAGGTCTGCCCCAGCACCAGCCCGGACTGGCCGATGGGGGCGGACGACACCTGCAGCCGCCAGCGGCGGGTCAGCGGCTGGACGGCCAGGCGCATGTGGCGGGTGGCGAAGGCCACGCGCTTGTCGTACCAGTACCAGCGGTCGCGGTAGATCGCGGCCTCGGCCAGGAAGTACATGGGGATCCCCTTGGCCAGCGCATCCTCCACCACCTGCGGCATGTCGAAGCGCACGGTGGCGCTCAGGAGCACGCCCTCCTCGGTCCGTTCGACCTGGAGCTGCGTCACCTCCGCGTGGTTCACCTGGGCCCAGGCGGCGGAGGCGCCCAGCAACAGCAGCAGCAACCCGCAGATCCAGGACCAGGCGAGCCGCTCAGTCGTCCGGGCGGGCCGGTGCATCCAGTGCACTCTTTTGCAGCACCGCATAGAAGAAGCCGTCGTGGTCACTTGGTCGATTGTCCGGGAGGGGCCCCTCCTGGGCCCGGTTCCGGGGCAATAAATGGCCGGGGCCGGGCCGCAAAAGAGCCGCGCTGTTGTGCGCAAGAAACGCCTCGATCTGGGCGTCGCCCTCGGCCCGGAACACCGAGCAGGTGCAGTAGACCAGGTGGCCGCCGGGCTTGAGCAGGGGCCACAGCGCAGTGAGCAACCGCTTTTGCTGCTCCGCCAGCTGGGCGACGTCGGCAGGACGGCGCAGCCAGCGCACGTCCGGGTGGCGGCGCACGATGCCCGAGGCGGTGCAGGGCGCGTCGAGCAGGATGGCGTCGAACGGCTGGCCGTCCCACCAGGCCGGGGGGTCGCCGGCGTCGGCGGCGCGCACCTGCGCATGCAGGCCCAGGCGGTGCAGGTTCTGGTGGATACGCTCGCAGCGCACCGGGTCCACGTCCAGCGCCAGCACCTGCGCCTGCGGCGCCAGCTCGCAGATGTGGGCGGTCTTGCCGCCAGGGGCGGCGCAGGCGTCCAGGATGCGGGCATGGGCGGGCAGCCCCGGCACCAGCAGTTCGGCGGCGAGCTGGGCCCCGGCGTCCTGCACCGACCACAGTCCCTCGGCGTAGCCCGGGATCCCGTCCACCGGGTGCGGCCGGTCCAGCAGCAGGCCGTGCAGGCCCACGGGCTCGGATGCGATGTGGCCCGCCGCCAGCAGGTCGCGCAGCGGCTCGCGCGAGATGCGGTGGGTGTTGACCCGCAGGGTCATGGGTGCCGGCGTGTTGCTCGCCCGCAGGATGTCCTGCCAGGCGTCCGGATGGTCATGCTGCAGGCGCGCGATCCACCAGCGGGGGTGGTTCCAGCGCGCCACCGGATCGTCGTCGGTGAGGTCCACCAGCGCCTTTCGCTCCCGCAGGAAGCGGCGCAGGCAGGCGTTGATGAAGCCCTGCTGCTTGCGCGTTTCGGGCGCGCGCTTGGCGGCCTCCACCGCCTGGTCGACCAGGGTGAAGGGCGGATACGGGGCCTGCTCCTCGTCCCAGGCGAGCGCCAGGGCGGTGCACAGCAGGGCGTCGGCAGCGGGCGGCGGCGCGCGCTGGGCCAGCAGCTTGCGCAGCGCCTCGGCGCGCCCGAGCTGGCGCAGGACGTGGAAGGCGAGCGCCTGCACGCCCGGCCGCAGCTCGCCGGGCACGCGCGCCACGGCGGGCGTGGCCGATTCCCCCTTGCGGATGGCCGCCAGGACGGAAGCGGCAGCCTGCAGCTGCCGCCAGAGGGGCACGGGGGATGACAAATGACCTCGCTGCGCTTCGATGACGAATGGACCGGGGGGCCATTTTGTCATCCGTCATCCGTCGCCCGCCGTGCGAAGCTAGCCGAGCGAGTCGGCCCAGATGTTCTGGGCCCAGTTCCAGGCGTAGATGCCCTCGGTCTGGTTGGGCGCGGGGCTCAGGCCGCCGGAGCCGGCCACCGTCTTGAAGGTCTTCTCGCCCGCCACGTACTCGTGCACGCTGGCCACGTGGATCACGTTGCTGTTGTCCACGTAGCTGTAGCAGGTGTTGGTCAACATCGGCCGCGCGTTCACGTCCCAGCCCGCCAGCCGCGCCACCACCGCCGCCGCAGCCACCTTGGCATGGCTGTTGGCCATGTGGCCGCTCTTGGGCATGGCCGGCGCGATCTGGATCGAGTCGCCGATCACGTGCACGTCCTTCGCCACGGCCGATTCGAAGGTCTGGTAGTCCACGCCGCACCAGCGGTTGGCCACCATGTTGGCCAGGCCGGCCTGCTGCGCGATGGTGCCGGCCCGCATCGAGGGCAGCACGTTGAGGACGTGCGCCTTCACGTCTTCCTGCACCTCGAACTTGATGAGTCCCGCGCGCGGGTCCACCGCCACCACCTTGTGCTGGGGACGGAATTCGACCATGCCGCGGTACTGCTCCGCCCACACCCTCTTGAACAGCGCGCCCTTGGAGGTCACGTCCGGGTTGGCGTCCAGGATCAGCACCTTGCTGCGCGGCTTGGCCTGCTTGAAGTACCAGGCCACCTGGCAGGCGCGCTCGTAGGGGCCGGGGGGGCAGCGGTACGGCTGCTCCGGGACCGTGATCGCGTAGACGCCGCCATCGGGCATCGCCTCCAGCTGGCGGCGAAGCGCCACCGTCTCGGGGCCGGCCTTCCAGGCCTGCAGGATCTGGCCGCTTTGGTTGGCGGCCTGCAGGCCCTCGATGGTAGCGAACTGCAGGTCGATGCCGGGCGACATGATCAGCTTGTCGTAGCGGATGGCGCCGCCGCGGGCGAGGCGCACCGTCTTCGCCTGCGTGTCCACCGCCGTGGCCATGTCGCGCACGACACGCACGCCGTGGTTGCGGGCGAGCGCGGTGTAGGGGGTGGTGATCTCCGCGATCTGCCGGCTGCCGCCGATCACCAGGTTGGACAGCGGGCAGGACACGAAGGCTTCGTTCGGCTCGACGAGCACGACGTCGACCTTGTAGTCCGACAGCAGGCGGACGTACTTGGCCGCGGTGGCGCCGCCGTAGCCGCCGCCGATGACGACGACCTGCGCCTTCGAGGGCACGGAGGTGGTGGCGCAGCCGCCCAGGCCGAGCAGGGCGAGGGCGGCGGAGGATTGGAGGAAAGAGCGTCGCTGCATGTTCGTCTCCCTCATTTCTTCTGCGCCGCGAAATAGGTCGCGATCTGTTCGAGCTGCGGAACGGTGAAGCCCTTGGTGATCTGGTGCATCACGGTGGCCGGCCGGCTGCCGTCGCGGAAGGCATGCAGCTGCCGCAGCATGTACTCGCGCGGCATCGCCGCCAGCCCGGGCACCGCCGAGCCTTCGACGGTGCGCCCGTTGGTGCCGTGGCAGTTGGCGCAGGTGGCGGCCAGGCCGCGCAGGTACAGCGCATCGGCGGTCTGCGCCTGCGCCAGTGGCGCGCAGGCGGCGACGGCGAGGGCCGCCATGAGGACGCGGGGTCGTGAAATCATGGATCTCCTCCGGGTTGTGCCGGCGACGATAGACAGCCGCCGCACCCCGGACAATAACCCCAAGGAGTAGGGGTTCAAGGCCGCGCGCGCAGCCCGCGTGCCGGGTGAAACCCGAACAGCCAGGCCAGCATCACCGCCGGAAACTGGGCGATCGCCTCGTTGTAGCGGACCACCGCCTGGTTGAAGTGCTCGGTGGCGGCCTGCGTCATGCGCACCAGCTGCTGCCGCTCGCCGCTGAAGTTTTCCGGCAGCCGCGGCCCGGCGAGGTCGTGCGCGTCGTCGCGCTCGGCGCGGTCCCAGGCCATGCTCAGGACTTCCTGCGCCGCGCCCAGGGCGGCGATGCGCTCCGGGTCCAGCGGCTTCGCCCTGGCCGAGGCGAGCGTGGCGGCGAGCTGCGCGCCCGCGCCCTGCAGCCCGCCCCAGAACGCGCTGCCTCCGAAGAACTGCGACTGGGCCTGGTCCTCCTCCGGAGGCACGCAGTCGTGCACCAGCTGCACCTGCCTGGCGAGCTCGGCCTCGAGCGCGGCAAAGGCCGCATTGGCGTCGGAGCGCAGGCGCACCAGCCGGTTGTAGGCACCCACCGCCCAGAACACCGCGACCGCCGCGATCACCCAGGGAAGGAACGACGAGGTCTGCATGGGCCTCCGCACTGCACCACAAAGGAAACGGGCGCCACCCCGCGAAGGGTGGCGCCCGCAGTTTAGGGGCAATCCGCGCTTATTCGGCGGCGGTGGTGCCCTCGTTCGTCTCCGAGCCGGCGCCTTCCGTCACGCTGGCCAGTTCGGCCGCTTCGGCTTCGGCGATGGCGCGGCGCTCGGCCTCGTCCATCTGGTCCTTCGCCTTGCGCGCCACGTGGTACGCCATGCCGGTGCCGGCGGGGATCAGGCGGCCGACGATCACGTTTTCCTTCAGGCCGCGCAGCTCGTCGCGCTTGCCCATGATCGCCGCCTCGGTCAGCACCCGCGTCGTTTCCTGGAAGGAAGCGGCGGAGATGAACGAGTCGGTCGACAGCGAGGCCTTCGTGATGCCCAGCAGCAGGTTGCTGTAGGTCGCCGGGATCTTGCCTTCCGAGCGCAGGCGGTCGTTGGTGTCCAGGATCTCCGAACGCTCGACCTGTTCGCCGGCGATGTAGTCGGACTCGCCCGGGTTCTCGACGACCACGCGACGCAGCATCTGGCGAACGATCACCTCGATGTGCTTGTCGTTGATCTTCACGCCCTGGAGGCGGTAGACGTCCTGCACTTCATCGACGATGTAGCGCGCCAGTTCTTCCATGCCCAGCAGGCGCAGGATGTCCTGCGGATCGGCCGGGCCGTCGACCACGGATTCGCCCTTGTTGACCACCTGGCCTTCGTGCACCAGGATGTTCTTTTCCTTGGGCACGAGTTCTTCCCAGACCTTGCCTTCCGGATCGGTGATCTGCAGGCGGATCTTGCCCTTGGTCTCCTTGCCGAACGACACGGTGCCGGTCATCTCGGCCAGCACGCCCTTGTCCTTGGGCGAGCGGGCTTCGAACAGTTCGGCCACGCGGGGCAGACCACCCGTGATGTCGCGGGTCTTCTGGCCTTCCACCGGGATGCGGGCCAGCACTTCGCCGGGGCCCACGTCCTGGCCGTCGCGCACCTGGATCAGCGCGCCCACCTGGAAGGCGATCGTCACCGAGTGGTCGGTGCCGGGGATC
>DASWUI010000691.1:0-1669 GCA_036401715.1 Ramlibacter sp.
CCGCGCAGCGCGAGTGGTGGCGCCTGCGCATGCGCGCGGCGGCGGCGGCCGGCGAACTGGCCGAAGCCGAGTCGGCGGGCGCGCACGCGGAGCCCGAACCGCAGGACCGGCTGCAGCTCGCCTACCTGTCCATCCGCGCCGGCGACGACGCGGCCGGCCTGCGCGCCTTCCGCACCCTGGAGGCGCAGCGCGAGCTGCCGCCTGCGGCCGTGCTCGATGCGGCCCATGCCGCACTGCGCGCAGGGCGCGATGGCGAGGCCCTGGCCTTCTTCGACCAGGGGGTGGCCCACGCGAACGCCGGGCGCCTGCCGCTCGATGCGCAGCGGCTGTACGAGACCAGGCGCGGCGCCTCCGAGGTCGCGCGCGAGTGGGGCCTGCTGGCCTCGGTGAGCTCGCGCAAGGCGGGCGGCGTGGAGCCGATGTTCGGCGCCTTCGGCGGCGGCGGGGACCAGCGCACGACGCAGGGCGGCGTGGAGGCGTACTGGCGGCCCTGGGGCTATCGCGCCGGCCGCTATGTGGAGGTGTTCGCGCGCGGTTTCGCCACGCTGGACACGCAGCAGCCCGGGGGATGGACGGGCGACGACAGCTTCCAGGGCGGCGCGGGCGCGCGCTGGAAGCCGCTCGCCGCGCAGGACCTCGTCCTGTCCGGCTCGCGCGTGTTCGGCCCCAACGTGAAGGACGCCTGGCTGCTGCAGGCCGGCTACTCGCTGGACATCGGCAGCGAGGCGCGGCAGGACGTGGCGAGCTGGTGGACCAGCCGCAACTTCGCGGAAGCGGGCCGCTACTTCGGCAATGGCCGAAGGGACTGGTATGCGCTCGTTTCGCTCACCGCCGGGCGCAGCTGGCGGCTGCCGCAGGACGGCCGCGGCGTGCTGTACCCGCACCTGTACGTCGGCGCCGAGCACCGCTCGGACGATCCGGGGGCGCGCACCTCCTCGGGCATCGGCGCCGGCATCGCGTGGCGCCAGTGGTTCCGTGAAGACGCGACCCGCGGCCCGGCGTCCTGGTGGGAGCTGACGCTGCAGCTGCGCCACCGCACTTCCGGCGACCGGCGCATCGACGGCGCGTACCTGGCCCTCTCGCTGTCGTACTGAGCACACGCGCAGGAGCTCCCGGGACATTTGAACCACGCAGATCGGGAGGCTTGCATCAGGCGCGAAGCCGCTTGCCTCCCTAGAGTGACACCTATCGCGACATACGCAGGACGACCAGTGATGCAGCTTCTCGAAACCCTCTCCGCTTCGCTCCTCGCGCTGGCCGCGCAGCCGGGCAGCGGCGCGCTGGTCACCCTGCTGGTGCTCGCCGCGGTGAGCGACGCGCGCACCTACCGCATCCCCAACACGCTCACGGTCGGCGGCATGGCGCTGGGCCTGGCCACGCAGACGCTGACGGCGCCGGCCGCTTCCACCGGCTTCCTGCTCGCCGCCGGCGGCCTGGCCGCCATGCTGCTGTGCCTGGTCCCGCTGCACGCGCTGCGCGTGATGGGCGGCGGCGACGTGAAGCTGATGGCGATGGTCGGCGCCTTCCTCGGCCTGCCCGACGTGCTGCCCGCTCTGCTGTTCGTGTTCGTCGCCGGCGGCATCGCCGCGGTGGTCGCGGCGGTCTCGCGGGGCCGCGTGCGCCGCCTGCTGGGCAACGTGGCCGCGATCGTGCGCGGCGCGGCGATCGG
>DASWUI010000692.1:0-1625 GCA_036401715.1 Ramlibacter sp.
CCTCGCCAAGTCTCCGCCGCTGGCCGTGCCGGGCACGGCGGGCGTGGGCGAGGCGATCGCCGCGATGGAGAAGGCCGGTGTGCGCCGCCTGCTCGTGGTCGACCCCGACGGCGGGGTGGTCGGCATCCTGTCGGCCGACGACCTGCTGCGCGCGGTCGCGGAGCAGCTCGGGATGCTGTCGCGGGCGCTCGGCGCCAACATCGAGCGGGAGAAGTCCACCCGGGACGTACTGCGCGCCACCGCGCAGGCGCGTCCGGTGCTGTTCCCCACCTTCGGCGCGCTCGCCTCGCAGTAGCGGGGGCGCGCCGTCGCGCCCTCAGGCGCAGTCCTGGCGCTGCGCGATGCGGCTGCGCACCGAGGACAACCAGCGGGCGGCCCGTGCCTGCACGCCGCCTGCGTTCTCCGCGCCGAGTTCCGCTTCCAGCCGGTTGAAGGCGAGCCGCAGGGCCGCCAGCGGGTCGCTGCCGCATCCCTGCGCCCGCAGCCTGCTGCCGCCGGCGAGGCGCACCTGCACCTGCGCGCCGTACCCGCCGGCCGTGCTGGCCAGCGGCGGCGCCTGCACGTCCACCTCCCACGCCAGCGCATCCGGGTGCGTTCCCCGCAGCGTCCGTGCCCGGCGGCGGGCCGCGGCCTCGGCTGCGGGCGATGCGGGCATCCCGGAGAAGCGGAAATGGATCGAATCGTTCATCGCGGCTCCTGCGTCGTCTCTCTCTCCCGCCACGATGGGGTCTGCGCCGCGCCACGCAGTTGACCTAGCGCAAGAAGCCCGCAGCCCGGGCGCAAAGAATGGATGGGGGAGGTTGTTCTTGCCATGCCGTTCTCCAATCCCGACGCGGCGGCCGCCTTCGACGAGATCGCGGACCTGCTGGAGGTGCGCGGGGGCAATGCCTTCCGCGTGCGCGCGTACCGCAATGCCGCGCGTACGCTGCGCGACCTGCCGCGCAGCGTCAAGGACATGCTCGACGAGGGGGAGGACCTCGACGCGCTTCCCGGCATCGGCAAGGACCTCGCCGGCAAGATCGCGGAAATCGTCGCCACCGGAACCTGCGCGCAGCTGGAAAGCCTGCGCGCCGAGGTGCCCCGCGCCATCGCCGAACTGCTGCGGCTGCCCGGGCTGGGACCGCGCCGGGCGCGCTCGCTGTTCGAGGGCCTGGGCATCTCCTCCCTGCAGCAGCTGCGCGAGGCCGCCGAGCAGGGCCGGGTGCGCACGCTGCGCGGCTTCACCGCCGCCGGCGAGAAGCGCCTGCTGGAGTCGGTGCTGGCGCGCCTGCAGGTCGAGCGGCGCATGCCGCTGGCCACCGCGTCGGCGGTCGCCGACGCGCTGCTGGCGGAACTGCGCGCGGTCCCGGGCGTGCGGCAGGCGGTCGCCGCGGGCAGCCTGCGGCGCATGCGCGACACGGTCGGCGACCTCGACCTGCTGGTGACCGCCGGCGCGCGCAGTCCGGTGATGGAGCGTTTCGCCGGCATGTCCGGGGTCCAGCGGATACTGGCGCAGGGCAGCACCCGCGCCAGCGTGGTGCTCGCCAGCGGGCTGCAGGTGGACCTGAGGGCCGTGCCGCCGGCCAGTTTCGGCGCCGCCTGGCTGTACTTCACCGGGTCCAAGCCGCACAACATCGCGCTGCGCG
>DASWUI010000693.1:0-1973 GCA_036401715.1 Ramlibacter sp.
GGGGCGGCGTACCTGGTCTACGTGGGGATCCGCCTGCTCTTCTCGCGCGCACCTCCGGCAGGCTGGGGTGAGCGCGAAGCCGAACCCCGGCGCCCGGATGCGCCGCCCCGGCTCTGGGCCGTCTTCCGCGGCGGCTTCCTCACCAACGCCCTGAACCCGAAGGTGGCGATCTTCTTCCTCGCGTTCGTGCCGCAGTTCATCGCCCCCGGCACCGAGAACAAGGCACTCGCCTTCGTGCTGCTGGGAACGATCTTCAACATCAACAGCGTCGCCATCAATTCCGGCTGGGCGCTGGCCGCCGCCTGGATGGCGCGCCACGCCGCCGTGCAGCGCGGCATGCACTGGCTGGACCGCGCCGCCGGCGCCATGTTCGTCGCCTTCGGCCTGCGGCTCGCGCTGGCCGACAATCCCTCCCGATAAAAGCACCCGAGGAGCACGCCATGCCCATCACCCCCCAGGAAGCGCTGCAGCGCACGATCGAGCACCGCGAGATCTTCCACGACGAGATGCTGAAGATCATGCGGCTGATCATGAGCGGCGAGCTTTCGCCCGTGATGACCGCCGCGCTGATCACCGGCCTGCGCGTGAAGAAGGAAACCATCGGCGAGATCACCGCCGCCGCGCAGGTCATGCGCGAGTTCTCCACCAAGGTGCACGTGGCCGACAAGACCCACCTGGTCGACATCGTCGGCACCGGCGGCGACGGCTCCCACACCTTCAACATCTCGACCTGCTCCATGTTCGTGGCGGCCGCGGCCGGCGCGAAGGTCAGCAAGCACGGCGGCCGCAGCGTCTCCAGCAAGAGCGGCAGCGCCGACGTGCTGGAGGCGATGGGCCTGAACATCAACCTTTCGCCGGAGGCGATCGCCCGCTGCATAGAGCAGACCGGCATCGGCTTCATGTTCGCGCCCAACCACCACCCGGCCATGAAGAACGTGGCGCCGGTGCGCAAGGAACTGGGCGTGCGCACGATCTTCAACATCCTGGGGCCGCTGACGAATCCGGCGAGCGCGCCCAACATCCTCATGGGCGTGTTCCACCCCGACCTGGTGGGCATCCAGGTGCGCGCGCTGCAGCGCCTGGGCGCGGAACACGCGCTGGTGGTCTACGGCCGCGACGGCATGGACGAAGTGAGCCTGGGCGCGGCCACCATGGTGGGCGAGCTGAAGAACGGCGAGATCAGCGAGTACGAGATCCACCCCGAGGACTTCGGCCTGCCGATGGCGAGCAACCGGGCGTTCAAGGTGGAAACGCCGCAGGAATCGCTCAACCTCATGCGCCAGGTGCTGGACAACCAGCCCGGCGCCGCGCGCGACATCGTGCTGCTCAATGCCGGTGCCGCGCTGTATGCGGCCAATGTCGCGGCCGACATCAAGGAGGGCATTGCCCGGGCCCGCGCGGCGCTGGAAAGCGGCGCCGCCAAGGCGAGGCTGGAGCAGTTGGTGCAGGTTTCGAAGTCGCTGGCGGGCTGAGATGGCGGACATCCTGGACAAGATCGTCGCGGTCAAGCACGAGGAGATCGCGGCCGCGAAGAAGAAGAAGCCGCTGGAGGCGATGCGCGAGGACGCGCTCAGCCGCGTCCTCACGCGCGACTTCGAGGGCGCGCTGCGCGCCAAGATCGCCGCCGGCAAGCCTGCCGTCATCGCCGAAGTCAAGAAGGCGAGCCCCAGCAAGGGGGTGCTGCGGCCCGACTTCATCCCCGCGGACATCGCCCAAAGCTACGCCGAGCATGGCGCCGCCTGCCTGTCGGTGCTGACGGACCGGCAGTTCTTCCAGGGCGGCACGGACTACCTGAAGCAGGCACGCGCGTCCTGCGACCTGCCGGTGCTGCGCAAGGACTTCATGGTCGACCCCTACCAGGTGTACGAATCGCGCGCCATGGGCGCGGACTGCATCCTGCTGATCGCCGCCTGCCTCACCGACGCGCAGATGGCGGAGCTGGTGGCGATCGCGCGCGGCATGGACATGGCCGT
>DASWUI010000694.1:0-3789 GCA_036401715.1 Ramlibacter sp.
AGCTTGACCTTCTTCTCGATCGTGTAGGCCGCGAAGGAGGACAGCAGCGCGCCGCCGCCCGGCAGGATGCCGAGCGAAGAGCCGATGGCCGTGCCGCGCAGCACCGCCGGCGCCATGCGCTTGAAGTCTTCCTTGGTGGGGAACAGGCCCTGCACCTTGGAGGTGAACACCTGGCGCTCGTCCTCGTGCTTGCCGAGGTTGGAGATGATCTCGCCGTAGCCGAACACGCCCATGGCGATCACGATGAAGCCGATGCCGTCGGTCAGTTCCGGGATGTCGAACGAGTAGCGCGCCACGCCGGAGTTCACGTCCGTGCCGATCAGGCCCAGCAGCAGGCCCAGCACGATCATGCCGATCGCCTTGACCAGCGAGCCGGAAGCCAGCACCACCGCGCCGATCAGGCCCAGCACCATCAGCGAGAAGTACTCGGCCGGGCCGAACTTGAACGCGACTTCCGTCAGCGGCGCGGCGAAGCCGGCCAGGATCAGGGTGGCCACGCAGCCCGCGAAGAACGAGCCGAGGCCGGCGGCGGCCAGGGCGGGCCCTGCCCGGCCCTGCCTGGCCATCTGGTAGCCGTCGATGATGGTCACCACCGAGGACGACTCGCCCGGCAGGTTGACCAGGATGGCGGTGGTGGAGCCGCCGTACTGCGAGCCGTAGTAGATGCCGGCCAGCATGATCAGCGCCGACACGGGCGGCAGCGCATAGGTGGCGGGCAGCAGCATGGCGATGGTCGCCACCGGGCCGACGCCGGGCAGCACGCCGATGGCCGTGCCCAGCACGCAACCGATGAAGCAGTACAGCAGGTTGATCGGCGTGATGGCGACGCTGAAGCCGAGCGCGAGATTGCTAAACAGGTCCATGTTGTCTTGTCTCCTCTCAGGCCGTCAGGAAGCTGGGCCACACCGGGAACTGCAGTTTCAGCAGCACGATGAATGCCACGTAGCTGAGGACGGCGAGCACGGTCGCCAGCACCGCGACTTCCTTGGCCCTGAACTCCTCGCCGGCGAGCGCGGCGACGAAGGTCAGTGCGTAGATGCCGACGATCAGCCCCATCTGCGGGATGCCGAGCTTCGGCAGCCCGCCGATGCACACGCCGAAGATCAGGTTGGCGGCGATGATGAAGAACAGCGGCTTCCAGGCCCACTTGCCGACCGGCTCGCCGTCCTCGGTCTCGACCACCAGGGCCTCGAACACGATGAACAGCCCGATCAGCGACAGCAGGATGCCCAGCATCAGGGGGAAGTAACCGGGCCCCATGCGGGCGCCTTCGCCGATGGTGTAGTTGGTGGCGCCCCACGCGAACGCGATGCCGGCCGCCATGAACATCAACCCGGACCAGAAATCCTTCTGGCTCTTGATTTTCATGTTGTCTCCAAACGGAATAGAACCGGCGGATTGTGGGGGCCAATCCCGGCGGGCCCGATGTGGGTTCCACCTACAACTGCTTACCCCGCTGTTGCGTGGGTGACACGCGAGGCCGGGTCCTTCAGTCCAGCGGCGGGGTCGCGCTCAGGACTTCCTCGATCGTGGTGAGCCCCTCGGCCACCCGCAGCGCGCCGGCCAGCCGCAGCGGCCGCATGCCGTCCGCGATGGCCTGCCGCTTGAGGCCGGCCGGCTCGCGGGTCACCTGGTCCTTGAAGCCTTCGGTCACCGCGAGCAGTTCGTACAGGCCCATGCGCCCGAGGAAGCCGGTCATGCGGCAGTCCACGCAGCCGACCGGGCGGTAGGGCGTCCAGGTGCCCGTGATCTTCCAGGGCTTGATGACGTCGTCCAGCGCCGTGCGCGCGGTCGCCTCGTCGGGCTGGCGGCACTGCCGGCACAGCGTGCGCACCAGCCGCTGCGCGAGCACGCCGATCACCGTCGCGTTGATCAGGTACGCGGGCACGCCCAGTTCCATCAGCCGCGTGACGGCCGAGGGCGCATCGTTGGTGTGCAGCGTGGAGAACACGAGGTGGCCGGTCAGCGCCGCCTGCACCGCCATGTCGGCCGTCTGCAGGTCGCGGATTTCGCCCACCATGAGGATGTCCGGGTCCTGCCGCATCAGCGCCCGCAGGCCCTCGGCGAAGCCGAAGTCCAGCTGCGGCTGCACCTGCGTCTGGTTGAAGGCCGGCTCGATCATCTCGATCGGGTCCTCCACCGTGCTCACGTTCACCTCCTCGGTGGCCAGGCGCTTGAGCGTGGAATAGAGGGTGGTGGTCTTGCCCGAGCCGGTCGGGCCGGTGACCAGGATGATCCCGTGCGGGCGCTTGACCAGCTGCTCCCAGCGCTGCGCATCGTGCGCCGAGAAGCCCAGGGCGTCGAGGTCCTTCACCGCCGTGTCGGGGTCGAAGATGCGCATGACCATCTTCTCGCCGAAGGCGGTGGGCAGCGTCGACAGGCGCATCTCCACCTCGTCGCCGCGCGGGTTGCGGGTCTTGATGCGGCCGTCCTGCGGCCGGCGGCGTTCCACCACGTCCATGCGGCCCAGCAGCTTGATGCGCGCGGTCATCGCGTTGAGCACGGCGATGGGCATCTGGTAGACCGGGTGCAGCAGGCCGTCGATGCGGAAGCGGATGACGCCCTGCTCGCGCCGCGGCTCCAGGTGGATGTCGCTCGCGCGCTGGTCGAAGGCGTACTGCCAGAGCCAGTCGACCACCTGCACCACGCCCTGGTCGTTGGCGTCGAGCTGCTTGTTGCTCTTGCCCAGCTCCACCAGCTGCTCGAAGCTGGCGCCGGTGTTGCCGCCGGACTTCTGCGCGGCGCGCACCGACTTGGCCAGCGCGAAGAACTCCGCGGTGTAGCGGTGGATGTCCTGCGGGTTGGCGACCACGCGGCGCACCGTGCGGCGCGACTGCCGCTCGAGCTCCTCGATCCAGTCGTCGAGGAAGGGTTCGGCCGTCGCGACCACCACCTCGCCCGAGGTCACCTGCACCGGCAGCACCCGGTGGCGTTCGGCATAGCCCGCGCTCATGGTGTCGGCCACCTTGGCCACGTCCACCTTGAGCGGGTCGATGCGCAGGTACTCCATCCCGGCGCGGCGGGCGAGGTAGGCGGTGAGCTCCTCGATGTCCAGCGGCTTGCCGTCGGCGGCGCGCGCCATGGAAACCGCGGCCAGCCGCACCAGCGGGTGCTGCCGGCTCTCCGCCTGCGAACAGCGCGCGATGGTTCGCCGGGCTTCCTCCGCCGAGATGACGCCGTCCTCGGACAGCCACTCCACCAGCTGCTGCCAGTGCAGGGGGCCGCGGGGCGGCGTGCGGGCGGAGATCTCGGACCGGGGCTGCGCGCTCATGGCCCGATGGTACTCAGGCGGCGGGCTTGAACACGCGCAGCCACTTGCGCGCGGGCAGGCCCCAGCGCGCCTCGATCTCCTCGGCACGCGCGGACAGCTGCGCCCGCGTGGGGTGCACGGGCTCGCGCAGCGCGAGGACGACGGTGTTGCCCTCGCGCGTCGGCTTGAACGCCCACACCGCGTCGGCGCCGAAGGCGGCCTGGATGCGCTCGAGGCTGCGCTGGTAGCTGGAGGAGCGGCCGAACAGGTTGACGGTCATGCAGCCGTCCTCCGTCAGCAGCGTGCGGCAATCGCGGTAGAAGGCCTCGCTGTCCAGCACCGGGGCGGCGGCCTCGTGGTCGTACAGGTCCACCTGCAGCGCGTCGACCTGGCCGCGCCAGTGTTCGTGCGCCACCACTTCCCGGGCGTCGCCGAGGATCACGGACAGCCGGCTGTCGTCCTTCGGCAGCTTGAACCAGAGCCGGCAGGCCGCGACCACCTGCGGATTGAGCTCGATGGCGGTGGTCTTCATCCGCAGC
>DASWUI010000695.1:0-5566 GCA_036401715.1 Ramlibacter sp.
CTTGGGCCGGCTCTCGATCATGGTGCGCATCGGGTCGACCTTGCGGCGCTCGATGGCGGGCGCCTCGGGCTCGGCGGCGGGTGCCGGCGTCGGCGATAGCACCGAGCCCAGGATCTCGTTGGGCCGGTAGGTGGCCAGCCCCTTGAGGCCCGCGCGCCAGGCTTCCAGGTACAGGCCCTGGAAGTCGCCGTAGGGATAGTCCGCCGGCACGTTGACCGTCTTGGAGATCGCCGTGTCGATGAAGGGCTGCACCGCCTCCATCATCGCGAGGTGGCCCGCCGCCGGCATCTCCAGCGCGGAGACGAAGTAGGGCGGCAGCTTGGTGGTGTCGCCGCCCAGCGAGCGGTACAGGCGCCAGGCGTGGTCCTCCACGTCGTATTCGGTGGTGCTGCCGTCGGACTCGCGCTTTTTCCTGCGGTAGGTCCAGGAGAAGGGCGGCTCGATGCCGTTGGACGCGTTGTCGGCGAACGCGAGGCTCACCGTGCCGGTCGGCGCGATCGACAGCAGGTGGCTGTTGCGGATGCCGTGCTTGCGGATGTCCTGCTTGAGCGTGTCGTCCAGGCGGCTGGCGAAGGTGCCGGCCTCCAGGTACTTGGCGGCGTCGAACAGCGGGAACGCGCCCTTTTCCTTCGCAAGCTCCACCGAGGCCGCATAGGCGGCATCGCGCATGCAGCGCGCGATGCGCGCGGCCATCTCGCGGCCGTCCGGCGCGTCGTAGCGCACGCGCAGCATCGCCAGCGCGTTGCCCAGGCCGGTGAAGCCCACGCCGATGCGGCGCTTGGCGGCGGCTTCCTTGCGCTGCTGCTCCAGCGGCCAGAAGGTGAGGTCCAGCACGTTGTCGAGCGCGCGCACCTGCGTGGCCACGGAACGGGCAAAGCCCTGGAAGTCGAACTGCGGCACGCCGCCGAAGCCGAAGGCATGGCGCACGAACTTCGTGAGGATGATCGGGCCGAGGTCGCAGCAGCCGTAGGGCGGCAAGGGCTGCTCGCCACAGGGGTTCGTCGCCGTGATCCCTTCCGCGTACCGCAGGTTGTTCTCGCGGTTGATCGTGTCGACGAACAGGATGCCCGGCTCGGCGAAGTCGTAGGCCGAGCGCATCACCGTGTCCCACAGCTGCTGCGCGGGCACGGTCTTGTAGACCCAGAGG
Organism: Ramlibacter sp.; assembly: GCA_036401715.1. Taxonomy (GTDB): domain Bacteria; phylum Pseudomonadota; class Gammaproteobacteria; order Burkholderiales; family Burkholderiaceae_C; genus Ramlibacter. The sequence goes on from DASWUI010000695.1 coordinate 1,148, forward strand.
CCGTCGGCGCGCAGGTGCGCGCCCTGGGCGATCAACGCACCGCCCGGCTTGGCGCGGTGCACCAGCGCCCAGTCCCCGCCGGCCTGCAGCGTGCGGATGAACTCGTCGGTGACCGCCACCGAAACGTTGAAGTTGTTCCAGCGGCCGGGCGAGCGCTTGGCCGTGATGAACTCCAGCACGTCCGGATGGTCGATGCGCAGCACGCCCATCTGCGCGCCGCGGCGCGCGCCCGCGCTTTCCACCGTGGAGCAGGAGTGGTCGAACACGTCCATGTAGCTGCACGGCCCGGAAGCCTGCGAGGCGGTGGCGCGCACTTCCGCGCCGCGCGGGCGGATGCGCGAGAAGTCGTAGCCCACGCCGCCGCCGCGCCGCATGGTCTCGGCGGCTTCGCGCAGCGCTTCGTAGATGCCGGGGAAGCCCTCGTCGTCGCGGCCCTGGATCGCGTCGCCCACGGGCTGCACGAAGCAGTTGATCAGGGTGGCCTGCAGGTCGGTGCCCGCGGCGCTCATGATGCGGCCGGCGCCGATGGCGCCCGCGAGCATGTTGTCGAAGAACTTCTGCTCCCACTCGGCGCGCAGGGGCTCGGCTTCCACCGAGGCCAGCGCCTTCGCGACCCGGCGCAGCAGGTCGGACTCGGAGCTTTCGCCGCTCTTGAGGTACTTCTCGCGAAGGACGTCCTGGCTGATCGGCTGAGCGGGGAGCCCGGGCAGTTCGGTCGGGGACGGGTCTCGCTTCATGCGGGTTGCACCTCGGCAGTCGGGAACGTGTTGCTGTTGCTGGCCAGGGCGGGCGGGACCAGGCCGCCCATGAGGCACTGGATCAGGTCGCGCACCGGGCGGATCTGGCTGCCGAAGGGCAGCCGGCCCGCACCCCGGAAGAATAGTCCCTTGCGGACGTCTCCGGCAAATGCGTAGCCCAGCACCTTGTCGATGCAGAACTGGCCCCAGGAGGCATGGCCGTCGCGCAGGCCGCAGTTGGCCAGGCAGTCGAACCACATCGTGCAATGGGTCTTGGCGTGCGCGGACTTCTGCATGCGGTCCTGCAGGCGCAGGTACTTGTCCAGCCAGGGCGTGCGCACGGCGCGCGCCGGCAGGCCGGCCACGCTGGTGAATTCGACCAGGTCCTCGGGCTTCGCGCCCGCCAGCACTTCCTTGAAGGCCTGGCTGGCGTCGCTTTCCACCGTCACCGCGAAGGCGGTGCCCAGCTGCACCGCCGCGGCGCCCAGCGCCTGCAGGTGGCGCACGTCCTCGTGCGTGGAGATCCCGCCGGCGGCAACCAGCGGGATGGCGATGCCGGACTTCTGGAAGAACTCCTGCACTTCCGGCAGCACCACGTCGAAGTCGAAGCGGCGGTCGCCCAGGTCGCTGATCTTGGCCGCGCCCAGGTGGCCGCCGGCCAGGCGCGGATGCTCGATCACGATCGCGTCGGGCAGGCGTCCCTTCTTCTCCCACTTGCGCACCAGCAGCTGCACGCCGCGGGCGTCCGACAGGATGGGGATGAGGGCGACCTGCGGGAAATCCTTCGCCAGGTCCGGCAGGTCCAGCGGCAGGCCGGCGCCCACGGCGAGCGCGTCGGCGCCGCTTTCCAGCGCCTGGCGCACGTAGGTTTCGTACTGGTCCAGCGCCTTCATCACGTTGACGGCGATCAGGCCGCGGCCGCCGGCGATGTCGCGCGCGCGCCTGATCTCGCGGTCCAGCGCTTCCCGGTTGGCGGCATCGATGACCGCCTTGGCGTCAGGGCCTTCGAGGTGCCCGGTCTTTTCCCAGAGGTCGGCATGCAGGCGGCGCAGGTCGACCGAGGAGATCGTGCCGACCGCGTTGAAGGAGGCGACGGTGCCCGCCAGGCCACCGGCGGAGATGCCCACGCCCATGCCCCCCTGGACGACCGGCAACAGCGTCCGCCCCCGGAAATGCCACAAATTCAGGCCGGCGGCGGTGGCCATGTCAGTCGCAGAGGATTTGTCCATCGTGTTCCACGTATTCCCGGTAAGGACCGGTTCCGGGATTGGAGGCTACAGAAGCGGGCAGGAAGTCCCCTTGCGCCGCGTCAAAGACATGGATTTCTCCGTCCTCTATGACGTAATGCCAGCCGTGAAGCGACAGTTTGCCGGCCTCCACCTGCCGCTTGACCATCGGGTATTCCATCAGCCGCTCCAGCTGCAGGACCACGGCGCGCTGCTCGGTGCGCCGCAGCGCCTCGGAACACGGCCGCACGGGCAGCAGCGCGCCCGAGGCGAGCTTCAGCCACTCCTTGAGGTTGATGGCTTCGTCCGGCACGCCCTCGTAGGCGGCGCGGATCGCGCCGCAGTGGCTGTGGCCGCAGACCACGATGCGTTCGACCTCCAGGCTCAGGACCGCGAATTCGATCGCCGCCGTCGTGCCGTGCAGGCCATGCGAACCATCGTAGGGCGGGATGAAAGCCCCCACGTTGCGCACGATGAACAGCTCGCCCGGCCCGGCGCCGGTCAGCAGGTGCGGCACCAGGCGCGAGTCCGAGCAGCCGATGAACAGCGTCTTCGGGTGCTGCCCCTGCGCCACCAGGTCCTGGAAGCGCTGCTGGTGGCGCGGGAAGTAGCTGGAGTGGAAGCGCCGCAGCCGGGACAGCAGCTCGTCCTGGCCGTCGGGCTTCATTGCACCAATGGCGTCTCGGCCGCTTCCAGCTCCACGCCCTCCACCAGTGCCTGGCCCGCCAGCAGGCGGATGTACTGGTGCAGCGCGGTCGCGCGCGAGCGCTGCGCCAGCTCCATCGCGATGCGTTCGCGCACCTGCGCGTAAGGGGCCGCCTCGCCCTGCCTGCGCGCCACGATGTCGAGGATGTGGAAGCCGTAGCGGCTGTGCACCAGCAGGGGGCGCAAGCCGGTGCCCTGCGCCTCGTCGAAGATCGCGGTGGACAGCTCGCCCGCGCACTCCTCGGGGCGCAGCCAGCCCAGCTCGCCGCCCTCGGCACCGCTGGGACAGTTGGACAACTCCCGCGCGAGTTGCGCGAAGCGCGTGGCCGGCGTGCCGCGGTGGGTCAGCTCCAGCAGGGCCTTCTCCGCGCGGGCGGCCAGTGCGTTCACGTCCACCCCGCCGGTGACGGCGAACAGGATGTGCCGCACCTGCGCCTCCCGCCCCTGCACGTAGCGCTGCCGGTTGGCGGCGTAGTAGCGCTCGCACTCCTGGGCGCCCGGCTGCCGCAGCGGCACGGCCTCGTCCAGCATCGCCTGGATCCCGGCTTCGTCACCCTGGCTGATGCCGGGCGAGCTGAGTTCGCGGTGCGGGGGCAGCCGCCCCTGGCGCACCGCCTCCTGCCGCAGCAGCTCGCCCCAGGCGCGTTCACGCAGTTCCTCCACCGTCAGCTGCTCGCCCGGTTCGTGCAGGGCGATGCCGTTGATCGCCGCCACCGCCTGCGACTTGCCCCCGCAGGTGCAGCTTCCGCTGCCGCCACAGCCGCTCATGCCGGCCTCCGCGTCTCGAAGTCGGGCAGGGGCTGCGGCATCGCCGTGGGCGCGCCGGCTGGCTGGGGCGCGGCTTGCGCCACGATCCGCCGCCTGGTGCGCACCACCTGGTAAGGCCGCACGACGTAGGCCAGGGTGCCGAAGCCGCTCCACACGTGCACGAGGCGGGTGAAGGGGAAGACCAGGAACACGGTCATGCCCAGGAACATGTGCAGCTTGAAGACCCAGCCCGCATCCGCCAGCAGTTCCACCGCGCCGGCGCGGAAGGTGACGATGCGCTGCGCCCATTCGGCCAGCTTCATCATCATGCTGCCGTCCAGGTGCTGCGCCGACAGCGGGATGGTGGCCAGGCCCAGTGCGAGCTGCACCCACAGCAGCACCAGCAGGAAGACGTCCCCCGGACGCGAGTTGATGCGGATGCGGGGGTCCGACAGGCGCCGGTGCAGCAGGATGCTGACGCCGACGAAGCCGAGCAGGCCGGCGATGCCGCCGCTGACCATCGCCATCAGCTGCTTGCTGCCCGCGCCCATGAAGGGCTCGTACACGAAGTGCGGCGTCAGCATGCCGACCGTGTGGCCGAAGAACAGGAACAGCACGCCGACGTGGAACAGGTTGCTGCCCCAGCGCAGCTGCCCGGCGCGCAGCAGTTGCGAGGAGTCGCTCTTCCACGTGTACTGCTCGCGGTCGAAGCGGATCAGGCTGCCGAGCAGGAACACCGTGAGCGCGATGTACGGGTAGTAGCCGAAGAGGAACAGGTCGAGAGCCTTCATGAGCGTGCTCCTTGCGAGGCGGCGGGCCGCCGGATGATCTGGATCGGTTGGGGCTGGCCGGGGGCGGCCTGGCCCTTGGTGCTGCAGCCGCCGAACACCTGCGGCTCTTCCCAGCTGGCGTCGAGCGACTCGTCGGGCGTGATCGGAACGGCCTCGACCTTGTGGCCGGCGAGTTCCAGCACCGCCGCCACCAGCGAGGCGTAGCCGCTGTCG
>DASWUI010000696.1:0-3186 GCA_036401715.1 Ramlibacter sp.
CTGCTGGTCTTCGGCGTCGCCGGCGCGTCCATCGGCGTCTTCGAGCCCCTGTTCGTGCCGCTCACCGTGGTGCTGCTCTGTTTCATCATGGGCCTGCAGAACGCGGTGATCACCAAGATCTCGCGCGCCGAGATCCGCACGACCCACGTCACGGGCCTGGTGACCGACATCGGCATCGAGCTGGGCAAGCTCCTGTACATCAACCCGCGCGAGCCGGGCCGCGACCCGGTGCTGGCCAACCGCCAGAAGCTGCGGATCCACACCCTCCTGGTGACCTGCTTCCTGGTGGGCGGCTTCGCCGGGGCGCTGGGTTTCAAGTACCTCGGCTTCGTCAGCACCGTGCCGCTCGCCATCGGCCTGTGGCTGCTCGCGCTGCGGCCTTTCCTGCGCGACCTGCGCCAGCACCTCCTGCCCACCGGCCCCTGAGCGGCGTTGCCGCGGACCCACAAGGGCGTGGACCCGCGCCGGGGCGGGTGCACAATCCGGGGCGATGCCACCGCCGGTGCCACTCGCCCCGTTCCGGCCCCGCCTGTTCAGCGCGCTGCAGGGTTATGGCCGCGACCGCTTCCTGCACGACTTCGGCGCAGGCCTCACGGTGGGCGTCGTCGCCCTGCCCCTGGCCATGGCCTTCGCGATCGCCTCCGGCCTCAAGCCCGAGGCCGGCCTGTGGACGGCCATCATCGCCGGCCTGCTGATCTCGCTGCTCGGTGGCTCCAACGTGCAGATCGGCGGCCCCGCCGGCGCCTTCATCGTGATCGTCTACGGGATCATCGAGCGCTACGGCCTGGCCAACCTGCTGATCTCCACCGCCTGCGCCGGCGTGCTGCTGTTCGCCATGGGGCTGCTGCGGCTGGGCCGCCTGGTGCGCTACGTGCCGGTGAGCATCGTCATCGGCTTCACCAACGGCATCGCGGTGCTGATCGCGGCCTCGCAGGTGAAGGACTGGCTCGGGCTGGACGTGGCGAAGATGCCGGCCGACTTCTTCGCGCAGCTGCGCACCATCGGCGGCAACCTCCACACCCTCAATCCGTACGCCCTCGCCCTCGGCCTCGCGTGTTTCGCCGGCCTGTTCCTGTGGCCGCGCCTGTGGAGCGCGCGGCTGCCGCGGCGCCTCGTGGTGGACGTCCCCGGCCTCAAGGAAGCCAGCGAGGTGGGCGCCCGCGTGCCCGGGCCCGTCGTCGCCCTGGTGACCCTGACCCTGGCGGCCTGGTTCTTCGCCCTGCCGGTGGAAACCATCGGCAGCCGCTTCGGCAGCATCCCCTCGGGCCTGCCCGCCTTCACCTTGCCGGACTTCAGCTGGGAGACGGTCAAGCTGCTGGTGACGCCCACGCTGACCATCGCCCTGCTGGGCGCGATCGAATCCCTGCTGTGCGCCCGCGTGGCCGACCAGCTCTCCAGCCTGCCGCGGCACGACCCCAACCAGGAGCTGATGGCGCAGGGCATCGCCAACTTCGTGGTGCCCTTCTTCGGCGGCATGCCGGCCACCGGCACGATCGCCCGTACGGTGACCAACATCCGCTCCGGGGCGACCTCGCCCGTGGCCGGCGTCATCCACGCCCTGTCGATCGCCGCGGTGGTGCTGGTGGCCGCGCCGCTGGCCCTCCTGGTGCCCCTCTCCGTGCTGGCCGGCATCCTGTTCTTCACCGCCTGGAACATGGGCGAGTGGCGCGAGTTCGCCCACCTGCGCAAGTACAGCACCCACTACCGCATCCTCATGCTGGGCACCTTCGCGCTGACGGTGATCTTCGACCTGACGGTGGCGGTGGAAGTGGGGCTGGTCACCGCCTGCGTGCTGTTCATCCAGAAAATGAGCTCCCTGTTCAGCGTGGAGCTGGTGTACCGGGACACCGGGTTGCTGCGCTACCGGCTGTACGGCTCCCTGTTCTTCGGCGCCACCGCCAAGGTCGACCCCATCGTCCAGGCAGTGGAGTCCGAAGCGGAGGGCGCGGACGTGGTGCTGGACGCCCTGCACCTGGTGCACCTGGACACCTCCGGGCTGGACGCCCTGCGCCAGCTGCACAAGGCCATCCTGCTGCGCAAGGGCACGCTGCGCATCGAAAACCTGCAGGAGCAGCCGCGCGAAGTGATGGAACGCGCCGGCTTCGCGACGGAGCTGGCGCAGCACCTGGCCAGCGCCGAAGTCGCCGCCTGACCGGCGGCGGCACGGGGGGCCGGTAAAATGCCCCCATGTCCTTCCTGCAACGCATCTTCCGCCGTCCCGACTACCGCTCCGACGTCACGCAGTTCATCGAGCAGCTGAAGGAGCAGAAGCCCGACCTGGAGGCGCAGCAGCGCGCCGGCCGCGCCATCTGGTGGGACAAGCACCTGGACCGCGAACTGCTGGCCGACTGGAAGGAAGCGCGCGTGCCGCAGAAGCCGTACGTCTACGGCGACGACCCGCGCCAGCGCCGCTGAAGCGGCGGCGCCCATGGACAGCAGCGAGACGGTCCTTCCCGAGCTGCCGGAGCCCCCGGCCCCGGACGAAGTCGGCCTGCCGGAGGTGGTCGACCAGGTGGCGCTCGCGCGCCTGTACGGCGAGCCGCTGTTCGCCATGCCGCAGGACCTCTACATCCCGCCGGATGCGCTGGAGGTCTTCCTGGAGGCCTTCGAGGGGCCGCTCGACCTGCTGCTGTACCTGATCCGCAAGCAGAACTTCAACATCCTCGACATCCCGATGGCGGCGGTGACCCGCCAGTACCTCACCTACGTCGACGAGATCCGCACGCGCAACCTGGAGCTGGCCGCCGAGTACCTGCTGATGGCGGCCATGCTCATCGAGATCACGTCGCGCATGCTGCTGCCGCCCAAGAAGACGGCCGAGGGCGAGGAAGCCGAGGACCCGCGCGCCGAGCTGGTGCGCCGCCTGCTCGAGTACGAGCAGATGAAGGCCGCCGCCTTCCGCCTCAACGAGATGCCGCAGGTGGGCCGCGACGTGCTGCGCGCGCAGGTCTACATCGAGCAGTCGCTGCAGCCGCGCTTTCCCGACGTGGAGGTAGCCGACCTGCAGGAAGCCTGGCGCGACATCCTGCGCCGCGCCAAGCTGGTACAGCACCACAAGATCACGCGCGAGGAACTCTCCGTGCGCGAGCACATGAGCATGGTGCTCAAGAAGCTGCAGGGCCGCAAGTTCGTGGAGTTCGAGCACCTGTTCGACGCCTCGCGCGGCGTGCCGGTGCTGATCGTCAC
>DASWUI010000697.1:0-3039 GCA_036401715.1 Ramlibacter sp.
GGGCGACGTCAACATCCACGAGGTCTGCGAGCGGGTGCGCTCACTGGTGCTGGCCGAGTTCCCGAAGGGGCTGCAGGTAGTGCGCGACTACGACACGTCGATCCCCGAGTTCCGCGGCGACCGCGAGCAGCTGATCCAGGCGGTGCTCAACATCGCCCATAACGCCTGCGAGGCGCTGGCCGAGCGCATCGCCGCCGGCGATGCGCAACTGGTGTTCCGCACCCGCGTCGCGCGGCAGGTGACCTTCGGCAAGCAGCGGTACCGGCTGGCACTGGAATTGCATGTGATCGACAACGGGCCGGGTGTTCCCGACGCGATCCGGGACCGGATCTTCTTTCCGCTGGTCTCCGGGCGCGAAGACGGATCCGGGCTCGGACTGACGCTGGCGCAGACCTTCGTGCAGCAGCATCATGGCCTCATCGAGTGCGACAGCGTGCCGGGGCGGACGGATTTCAAGATCCTCATCCCCCTGCCCTGAACACGAATGACATTGCACGAGGCGACTGGGAAAGAAGCACACATGAAGCCGATCTGGATCGTTGACGATGACCAATCCATCCGCTTCGTGCTCGAAAAGGCGCTGATGCGGGAGGACCTGCCCACGCGCAGCTTCACCAGTGCCCGGGAAGTGCTCAGCGCACTGGAAGGCGCGAACGACGACGACGGGCCGCAGATCCTGGTGAGCGACATCCGCATGCCGGGGGGCTCGGGGCTGGACCTGCTGACCAAGGTGAAGGAAAAGCACCCGGGGCTGCCCGTCATCATCATGACGGCCTTCTCCGACCTCGACAGCGCGGTGTCCGCTTTCCAGGGCGGTGCGTTCGAATACCTGCCCAAGCCCTTCGACCTGCCCAAGGCGATCGAGCTGATCCGCCGCGCGGTGGAAGAGAGCCAGCGCGAGGAAGTCGCCGAGCAGGCGATGGCGGCGGCCCCGGAGATGCTGGGGCAGGCACCGGCGATGCAGGACGTGTTCCGCGCCATCGGGCGGCTGTCGCAGAGCAACGTGACGGTGATGATCACGGGCGAGTCCGGATCCGGCAAGGAGCTGGTGGCGCGCGCGCTGCACAAGCACTCGCCGCGCGCCAGCGGTCCCTTCGTGGCGATCAACACGGCGGCCATCCCCAAGGACCTGCTGGAGTCGGAGCTGTTCGGCCACGAGCGCGGCGCCTTCACCGGCGCGCAGACCATGCGGCGCGGGCGCTTCGAGCAGGCCGAGGGCGGCACGCTGTTCCTGGACGAGATCGGCGACATGCCCTTCGACCTGCAGACGCGATTGCTGCGCGTGCTGTCGGATGGGCACTTCTACCGGGTGGGCGGGCACAACGCGATCAAGGCCAACGTGCGCGTGATCGCGGCGACGCACCAGGACCTGGAGCAGCGCGTGAAGGAAGGCGTGTTCCGCGAGGACCTGTTCCACCGCCTGAACGTGATCCGCCTGCGGCTGCCGGCGCTGCGCGAGCGACGCGAGGACATCCCGATGCTGGCGCGGCACTTCCTGCAGCAAAGCGCCAAGCAGCTGGGCGTGGAGCCCAAGCGGATTTCCGATGCGGCGCTGGAGCGGCTGATGTCGTTCGCCTTTCCCGGCAACGTGCGCCAGCTGGAGAACATCTGCCACTGGCTGACGGTGATGGCGCCGGCGCAGCTGATCGAGCCGAAGGACCTGCCGCCGGAGGTGGGGTCGGGGTCGGCCGAAGGCGCGGCGATGCGCAGCGCGCCGGTGGTGGGCGAGGTCACCGTCGCCGCGCCGCCGGTCTCCGGAGGCGAGCCCGTGCCGGCACCCGCCGCGCAGCCGGTGCCGCCGGTGGTGACGGGGGGCGGCTGGGAGTCAGGGCTGGAAGCGGAGGCGATGCAGCTGCTGGCCAGCGGGCATCACGACGTGTGGGACCAGCTGACGCGCCGGTTCGAGTCGCGCCTGATCCTGACCGCGTTGCAGAACACGCGCGGCCGCCGGATCGAGGCGGCGCAGAAGCTGGGCATCGGGAGGAACACGATCACGCGGAAGATCCAGGAGTTGGGGCTGGAGTAGGGCGCGCGGGTATCGCGGTGCGGCTTCGCGCTCACCACGACCTGCGGGTTCCTGCCTGCGCGGGAACGACGGAATGTGGCCCGTCATCCCCGCGAAGGCGGGGACCCGAGGCTTCCTAGAACAGCCCCGGCTGGGGCGACCCTGGCACCTGGACGCCCTGGCTTCCCGCCTGCGCAGGAACGACCACATCCAGCTCCACCGTCACCGGCGCATGGTCGCTCGGCTGCTTCCACTTCCTCGGCGCCCGGTCGATGCCGCACCCCTTCACCAGCGGCTTCAGCCCCTCGCTCACCAGGATGTGGTCGATCCGCAGCCCGCGGTTCTTCTGGTACCCCAGCATCCGGTAGTCCCACCAGCTGTAGCTCTTCTCCGGCTGCTCGAACAGCCGGAAGCTGTCCACCAGCCCCAGCTCCAGCAGCTTGCGGAAGTGCTCGCGTTCCTCGCTCGTGTGGTGGATGGTCTCGCGCAATCCTTCCGGGTCGAAGGAATCCCGGTCCTCCGGCGCGATGTTGAAGTCGCCCAGCAGCACCAGCCTGGGATGGTGCGCCAGCTCCTCGCGCACGTAGTCGCGCAGGCCGCGCAGCCAGGACATCTTGTAGTCGAACTTGTCCGTGCCCGGCGCCTGCCCGTTGACGAAATAGCCGTTGACGATGCGCAGCGCGCCGGCCGGCGTGTCCAGCGTCACCGACAGCAGCCGCGAGTTGTCGTCCTCGAAGCCGACGATGTTCTTCACCGCGTCGCGCAGCGGCAGCCGGCTCATCACCGCGACGCCGTTGTAGGTCTTCTGCCCGAACACGGCGCAGTGCTCGTAACCGGCGGCACGCAGCGCATCCAGCGGGAACTTGTCGTCGGTGAGCTTCAGTTCCTGGATGCACAGCACGTCCACCGGGTTCACGGCGGTCCAGTCCAGCACGTGCTGCAGCCGCGCCGTGAGGGAGTTGACGTTCCAGGTCGTGATCTTCATGGGCCGGCCGATTCTATTCGGGCCGTTAAGCCGCCATTAAGCGCATCCC
>DASWUI010000698.1:0-2243 GCA_036401715.1 Ramlibacter sp.
CTTCTCGGTGAACGGCGCCATCGCGGGCGCGGCGTCCTTGCGGTCGGCCAGCAGCACCTTGATCAGCATCGCGTGGGTGTCGTTGCGGTCGATCTCGTAGTCGTACTCCTCGCGCTTGCTGGCGAAGTTCAGCGAGCGCACCAGCGTGTCGCCCTCGCGGGCGGTTCCGATCGCGGCCTTCACCGTGAGGTAGGCCTGGTCGACCTTGGCGCGCGCATCGGGCAGGCGGCCGGCGGCGGCCAGCTTCTCGCCTTCGGCGATCAGCGCCTCAGCCTGGCGCGCCGGTTCGGCCGCGCGCGGCCCGCCCTTTTCGGCGGCGATGCGCTTCTGCGCCTCGACCAGCGCGCGGGTGGACTCCAGGCGGGCGCCGTAGTCGCTGCGCTCCTTGGCATCGGCCACCTGCTGCGGGGCGGCCAGGCGCACGCCCTCGAACATCGCGCGCGACGCTTCGTCGAGCAGCTTCGAGGCGGTGTCGAGGTCGCCGGCGCGCAGGGCCTCGGAGGCCTTGCCGTGCAGCTCGCGCGCCCTGGCGCGCCGGGCGAGGGCCTCGCCGGCGCCGCTGGCCTCGATCTGCCGGGCCCCGGAGGAGCTTTCGATCAGCGTGGAGGTGGAGCCGAGCTTGCGCTCGAGCTGCTCGCGGTCCAGCGCGGCGCGGGTCTGCGCCGGGACGGCCGCGGCGGCGGCACAGAGCGCCAGCGCCGAGGCGGCGACGCGCAGGAAACGGGAAGGGGCGGCGGAGTTCATGGTGTACTGCCCATGGTTTGGGGGACCATCAGGCCGGCGGCCTGCAGCGCCCGCTTGAGCGCCTCGGTCGCGTCGGCGAGGTCCTTGATCGCGGCGAGTGGATCACGGGCGAACTGCGATTCGCCGCGCAGGCGCAGTTCGCCGGCCTGGGCCACGTACCTGTCCATCAGGACGCGGGCCTCGGCGGAAGGACGGAATTCCAGCAGCGCGAGCGGCACCAGCCGCTCGAAGCTGCGCAGGCGCTCCAGCTCGAAGTCGAACTCCTCCTTGCGGTCGGCGAAGCGCACGTCGTAGACGATCGTGTGCCCCGCCAGCCGGGCGGAGGCGTCCTGCAGCAGCAGGAGCAGGGCCGCGTCGAGCTGCTTGTTGGCCTCGATGTAGCGGTTGTCGCGCGCCAGCTGCGCGGCCTGGTCGACCAGCAGGTCGGCGCGCGCGACCACCTGTTCGCGGCTTTCGCCGCGGCCGGGGGCCTGGGCAGGCAGCGCGATCAGCGCGGTGCGGCGCAGGGCCGCCACGCTGTCTTCCAGCTGCGCGTAGCGGGCGCGCTCGGCGGCCTGCTGCGAGCCCGGGTCGGGCACCAGCTGCTGCGCGCGGCTGATTTCGTAGATGGCCCCGTTCAGCAGGCGGTCGGCCTCGCGCAGTTCGCCGCCGGCGGCGAGCGCGCGCGCATGCGTGAGCAGCTCGCGCGCGTCCTGGAAATGCTTGCGCGCGAGCAGGTTGCCGCTGGCCGCCACGCGGGCGGCCACGGGCGAGTGGTTCAGCACGCGATCGAGCATCGCGGCCTTCTGCTCGACCGTCTGCGCGCTCACCACCGGCGAAACCCGCACCGCCGGATCCACGGAGGGCTGCGCCAGCGTCGCGCCGCTGCCATGCAGCAGCGCCAGCGCGAGGGCGGCTTGCTTGAAGTCGGGGCGGGCGGTGCTCATGGCGTGCCGTGGCTTGTGCCGAGCGTCAGCGCGGCTGCGGGCTGGCCGGCGCGGCCGCCGGCGTGGCGCCCGCCGTGGCGGTGGTCTTCGGCTTGGAGTGGCACAGGCGGCACTCGGACACCGGGAAGGCCACCTTGCCGTGGCACACGCCGCATTGCTGCCCCAGCAGGATGCCGGCCATGCTGATCTGGTTCGCGCCCTTCTGGGGCTTGAAGATCGCGGGGTGGCAGTTGGAGCAGTCCAGCCACTCGGTGTGCTGCTTGTGCGGGTAGACCACGTCGGGCATGGAGCCCTTCACCTCGCGCACGATGTTGAGGTCCATCACCGCCGGGGCGACCTTCGGGTCGAGCCGGTCGGCGCGCGGGTTGATCTTGCCTTCGCGCATGGACTTGACCCAGTCCACGCGGTTGCCGGCGTTGCTGCGCGCGAGTTCGGAGAACGCCATCAGCGGCGGCTGCAGCGCGAGCGTGCCGTCGTTGGCCGGGTCGTGGATGCCGTCTTCCGCGGGCGGCCGGTTGCGCAGCGCGGGCGCGCGCAGCAGGCGGTTGAAGGCGTTGACGGCCACGGCCGGTT
>DASWUI010000699.1:0-1522 GCA_036401715.1 Ramlibacter sp.
GTGCGGGCCAGCGCCCAGAGGCCGCGCCAGGTCGCTTGCGCGCCCACGCTGCGGGCCGCGCAGCCCAGCGTGCGCAGGCCGAGCTCGTAGCGCCGGGTGAGAAGCGGGTTGCCGACCAGGACGAGGGCGCTTGCCGCGGGATCGCGCATCCGCAGCTCCTCCCCGATCACCAGCCCCGACAGGTAGCTGGGCAGCGCGGGCTGCGGCATGCGCTCGAACAGGGCCAGCGTGCGCGCGCTGAAGGCGCCGTGCAGCAGGCCCTGCGCCTCCTGCGCGTGGCGCACGCCGCGCACGAAGGCGTCCTCGTCCAGCGGCCCGTCGTCCGCCGGCATCATGCGCGCGAGGATCGAGTGCTGCCGCAGCAGCGCATAGACCTCCCCGGTCATGAAGGTGGCGAAGGACTGCACGCGGCGGTCCGCGACGCGCACCCACTTGCTGTGGGTCCCCGGGAGTACGAACACGCCGTCGTCCAGCCGCAGCAGGTCCATCGCGCCGAAGACCTGCACCTCCTCGCCGCGGATCACGTCCGGCACGCCGCGGGTTTCGCAGGACAGCCCGGGCACCAGCGCGATGCGCGCCGGCTCCACCCAGGCGAGGCCGGCGGCCAGCTCCGCGAAGCCCGCCGGGCAGGCGATGTAGGGCGCCTCGCGCCAGCCCTGGCGGCTGCCGGCCATGCCGCTGGCCAGGCACAGCGCGCCGGCTCCGGCCAGCCAGTCGCCGCAGGTTTCGTGGAGCACGGCAGGAAAGCCGCCGGCGGGCACGCTGAGGATGCCGCGGCCCGAGCCGCGCTCCTCCAGCACGCTGCCGTCCGGCGCGATGCGGGCGATGCGCAGGGAAGTGGTTCCCCAGTCCACTGCGACGAGTGCATCCCATGTCATTGCGGGCCTGGCCCGCAATCCATGCGGCGGGGGAGGTGTCGGCAGTCGGGGATGGATCCCGGGTCTCGCCCGGGATGACATGGGGTTGTCCAGGCGGCAATCAGCGATGCGAACCCGTCAATGGTTGTCCCGCGGCACGAAGGCCCCGCGCTTGCCGACCAGGAAGTCGAGGTCGGCGCCTTCGTCGGCCTGCAGTACGTGGTCGATGTAAAGCTTCCAGTAGCCGGAGGACAGCGGCGGCTTCGGCGGCTGCCAGCTCGCGCGGCGCTTCGCGAGTTCCTCGTCGCTGACCTCCAGGTGCAGGCGCCGCTTGGGCACGTCGAGCTCGATCATGTCGCCGTTGCGCACCAGCGCCAGCGGCCCGCCCGCCGCCGCTTCCGGGGCGGTGTGCAGCACCACGGTGCCGTACGCGGTGCCGCTCATGCGCGCGTCGCTGATGCGGACCATGTCGGTGATCCCCTTGCGCAGGATCTTGGGCGGCAGCGGCATGTTGCCCACCTCCGCCATGCCCGGGTAGCCCTTGGGGCCGCAGTTCTTGAGCACCAGCACGCAGTTCTCGTCCACGTCCAGGTTCTCGTCGTCGATGCGGGCGTGGAAGTCCTCGATGTCCTCGAACACCACCGCGCGGCCGCGGTGCACCATCA
>DASWUI010000700.1:0-6625 GCA_036401715.1 Ramlibacter sp.
GTCGCGCGCAAGCTGGAGAACTCGATCGCCACGGTGCAGGGCCTGAAGCACATCTATACGAAGGTGCAGGACGGCGTGGTCACGCTCACCGTGGAATTCCGCCTGGAGAAGCCGGTGCAGGAGGCCGTGGACGACGTGCGCTCCGCGGTGGCGCGCGTGCGTTCGGACCTGCCGGCCGACCTGCGCGACCCGATCATCAACAAGCTGGAGCTCGCCAGCCAGCCGGTGCTGGCCTTCACCATCGCCTCGCGCAACAGGGACGACGAGGCGCTGTCCTGGTTCGTGGACAACGAGCTGTCGCGCAAGCTGCTGGCGGTGCCCGGCGTGGGCGCGGTCAACCGCGTGGGCGGCGTGACGCGCGAGGTGCGGGTCGCGCTCGACCCGCTCAAGCTGCAGGCCCTGGGCATCACGGCCGCCGACATCTCGCGCCAGCTGCGCCAGGTGCAGACCGAAAGCGCCGGCGGCCGCACCGACGTCGGCGGCGGCGAGCAGCCGGTGCGCACGCTGGCCACGGTGCAAAGCGCGCGCGAGATCGCCGACATGGATATCGCCATCGGCGGCGGCCGCAGCTTCAAGCTGTCGGACGTGGCGGAAGTGACCGACACGGTGGCCGAGCCCCGCGCCGCGGCGCTCCTGGACGGCAAGCCGGTGGTGGGCTTCGAGGTGTCGCGCAGCCGCGGCGAGAGCGAGGTCACGGTGGGTGCCGCCGTGCGCCGGGCGCTGGAGGAACTCAAGGCCCAGCGCCCCGACATCGTCCTCACCGAAGCCTTCGACTTCGTCACGCCGGTGGAGGAAGAGTACGAGGGCTCGCTGCACCTGCTGTACGAGGGCGCGATCCTGGCGGTGATCGTGGTGTGGCTGTTCCTGCGCGACTGGCGGGCGACCTTCGTCTCCGCCGTGGCGCTGCCCATGTCGGTGATCCCGGCCTTCATCGGCATGTACCTGCTGGGCTTCAGCATCAACGTGGTGACCCTGCTCGCGCTGTCGCTGGTGATCGGCATCCTGGTGGACGACGCGATCGTGGAGGTGGAGAACATCGTGCGCCACCTGCAGATGGGCAAGACGCCCTACCAGGCGGCCATGGAGGCCGCCGACGAGATCGGGCTGGCGGTGATCGCGACCACCTTCACGCTGATCGCCGTGTTCCTGCCCACCGCCTTCATGAGCGGGATCGCCGGCAAGTTCTTCAAGCAGTTCGGCTGGACCGCCTCGCTGGCGGTGTTCGCCTCGCTGGTGGTGGCGCGCCTGCTCACCCCCATGATGGCCGCCTACCTGCTCAAGCCCGCCAGGCTGCAGCACGGCGACCCGGCCTGGATGCGCCTCTACCTGCGCGCCGTGAACTGGAGCATGAAGCACCGCGTGAAGACGATGGTGATGGCCACGCTGTTCTTCTTCGGTTCGATCGCGCTGGTGCCGCTGCTGCCGGCCGGCTTCATCCCGCCGGACGACAACTCGCAGACGCAGGTCTACCTGGAGCTGCCTCCCGGCTCCACCCTGCAGCAGACGCGCGCGGCGGCCGAGAGCGCGCGCCTGGCCGCCATGAAGGTCCCGCACGTCAAGAGCGTCTACACCACCATCGGCGGCGGCGCGGCCGGCGGCGACCCCTTCGCCAGCATCGGCACGGCGGAGGCGCGCAAGGCCACCCTCACCATCCTGCTGGCCGAGCGCAGCGAGCGGCCGCGCAAGCAGGGCATAGAGAACGAGATCCGCAAGGCGCTGGAGCCGATCCCGGGCGTGCGCACCAAGGTGGGCCTCGGCGGCTCGGGCGAGAAGTACATCCTGGTGATCACGGGCGAGGATCCGCGGTCCCTGCAGGCGGCCGCCACGGCCGTCGAGAAGGACCTGCGCACCATCCCCGGCCTGGGGCAGATCGCATCGACCGCGAGCCTGGTGCGGCCCGAGATCGTCGTGCGGCCGGACTTCGCGCGCGCCGCGGACCTGGGCGTGACCAGCCAGGCGATCGGCGACACGCTGCGCATCGCGACGCTGGGCGACTACGACGTGGCGCTGGCCAAGCTCAATCTCGCGCAGCGCCAGGTTCCGATCGTCGTGCGGCTGCGCGAGGAAGCGCGCGCCGACATCGGCGTGCTGGAGCGGCTCGCGGTGCCCACCAGCAGCGGGCGCAGCGTGATGCTGGGGCAGGTCGCGACGCTGGAGCTCACGGGCGGGCCGGCGGTGATCGACCGCTACGACCGCTCGCGCAACATCAACTTCGAAATCGAGCTGGCCGGCCAGCCGCTGGGCGAGGTGGCGGCGGCGGTGCAGGCCCTGCCTTCGGTGCAGAACCTGCCGGCCGGCGTGCGCGTGGTGACCGTGGGCGACGCGGAAATGATGGGCGAGCTGTTCGCCAGCTTCGGCCTGGCCATGCTCGCCGGCGTGCTGTGCATCTACATCGTGCTGGTGTTGCTGTTCAAGGACTTCCTGCACCCGGTGACCATCCTCAGCGCGCTGCCGCTGTCGCTGGGCGGGGCCTTCGTGGGCCTGCTGCTGGCGCAGAAGAGCTTCTCCATGCCCTCTCTGATCGGCCTGATCATGCTGATGGGGATCGCGACCAAGAACTCGATCCTGCTGGTGGAGTACGCGATCGTGGCCCGGCGCGACCACGGCCTGGGCCGTTTCGACGCGCTGCTGGACGCCTGCCACAAGCGGGCGCGGCCGATCATCATGACCACCATCGCCATGGGCGCGGGCATGCTGCCGATCGCCATCGGCTTCGGCGCGGCCGACCCGAGCTTCCGTTCGCCCATGGCGATCGCGGTGATCGGCGGCCTGGTGACCTCGACCCTGCTGAGCCTGCTGGTGGTGCCGGTGGTGTTCGAGTACGTGGACGACCTGGAGCAGTGGACGCGGCGCCAGGTCGGCCGGCTGCGCAGGACCGGCCAGGCACGGACGCGCGCCGTTTGACGGCTGCCGCTGGGAAGCCCCGGCTGCACCCGTTATATCTGCGCCCATGCGCTTGCCGCGTTCCCGCTCCCTCGCCCGCTGGGGCGCCTACCAGCTCGCCTTTTCCACCATCGGCCTGGCCTCCTGGATTCCCAGGACGTTCGGTGAAGTGACCATGGAGCAGGCCCTGTGGCACCTGCTGTATGCCGATGGTGCGGCGATCATGCTGAGCGAGATCTTCTACGTCGAGTTCGCCCTCCAGGTGCTGCTCGTCCCGCTGATGTTCGCCGTGCCGGCGGCCCTGCTGCATGGGCGGCTCGCGCTGCGGCTGGCGGGCTGGCGGCGCGTGGGCTTGCGCGCCGCGCCCGGGGTGGCGGGGCTCGCGGCCACGGGAGCGCTGGCACTCCAGTTCTCGGCGTTCTCGTATGCCGCGGCCTACCTGGAACCGGACCGGTTCGCGCAGAAGTTCGTCGAGCCCAGGCAGGTCGGGTTGCTGGCCGAGCACAGGCGCAACCTGATCCTCATCTACGCCGAAAGCCTGGAGACCGGCTACCAGGATGCGGCGCTGTTCGGCCGCGACCTGCTGGCCGCCACGCGCCGGCTCCAGGGCCACAGCTATGGCTGGTACCGACCGGCGGCCGGCGCGACCTGGACGATTGCCGGAATGGTGGCGACGCAATGCGGGGTGCCCCTGCGGGTGTACGCGCAGCGTGACGTGCGAGCGGGCGCGGAGGGCAGGGCCTTCCTGCCCGGCGCCACTTGCCTGGGGGACATCCTGGCCGCGCACGGCTACCGCAACGTGTTCCTGGGCGGGGCGCCGCTGTCCTTCGCCGGCAAGGGTCGCTTCCTGCAGGATCACGGCTATGGGGAAACCTGGGGCCGGGAGGAGTGGGCGCGCGCCGGCATGCGCCGCAACGGCTTCAATGCCTGGGGGACCTTCGACAGTGCGCTGTTCGAGCAGGCGAAGCTCCGGCTGGCGCAACTGCATGCCTCGGGACAGCCGTTCAACATGACCCTGCTCACCCTGGACACGCACAACCCGTTCGGCTTTCTTTCCGAGGAGTGCAGGAAACGCGGCGCGACGGGCTTTGACGGGATCGTCAGCTGCTCCGCCGAGCAGATCACCGAGTTCGTCGAATTCGCGCGCGACCGGGGCTACCTGGACAACACCGTCGTGGTCGTGATCGGCGACCACCTGGCAGTGCCCAACCCCCTTTACGACAAGCTGATGCAGGCACCGCGCCGCGGAATGTTCAACCTGTTCGTCGGGGAACGGCTGCCGCAGCCGAACACGGACGAGATCCTGCCGTTCGACCTGTTCCCCACGCTCGTGGAGCTCGCCGGCATCCGCGTTCCCGGTGACCGCCTGGGCCTGGGCTATTCCGCCGTGGGGGACAAGGACGTCGAGCGGCCGGCGAATCGCGCAGAGGAATGGTCGCTGGCCGCGGTGCGCGGTTCGCCGCAGTACGACCGGCTCTGGCGTCCCGACGCGGCGGCGCTGGGGGCCGACTAGGACGGGGCGCGAATGCGCTCCACCAGCCGCGAGGTGGAGTAGCCGTCCACGAAGGGGATGGCCAGCGCGCGGCCGCCGTAGCCTTCCACCAGGGCGGTCTCGGCGAGCTTGCGCATGTCGTAGTCCCCGCCCTTGACGTACACCTGGGGCTTCAGTTGCGCCAGCAGCTGCACCGGCGTGTCCTCGTCGAACCAGGTCACCAGGCTCACGGCCTCGAGCGCGGCGATCACGATGGCGCGGTCGGCCTCGTTGTTCAGGGGCCGGTCGGGACCCTTGCCGAGCCGGCGCGCGGACGCGTCGGTGTTGAGCGCCACCACCAGGCTGCCGCCCAGGGCGCGCGCCTGTGCGAGGTAGGTGACGTGGCCGCGGTGCAGCACGTCGAATACGCCGTTGGTGAAGACCACCGGTCCCGCCAGCGACGCCATGCGCGCGGCCGCCTCGCTGCGCGCGACGATCTTGGACAGGAAGGCCGGCGCGCTCACGCCGGCTTGGGGACCGGGGCGGCCAGGCTGGCCTGCAGTTCCTTGCGGTAGCGGTTGAGCTCCTGCACGCTCTTGAAGCTGCGGTCCATCAGCAGGCTCAGGTTGTGCAGGATGCGCTCGACCACCTTGCCCTCCCAGATCGCGTCGAACTTGATCTGGGTGTCCAGCCAGTGTTCCAGCCACTCGGGATTGGGCAGGCGCGACTGGATGGTGTCGCGCGGGAACAGGGCCTTGTTCACGTGCAGGTTGGTCGGGTGCAGCGCCTGCGCCGTGCGGCGCGCGCTGGCCATCAGCACGCCCACCTTGGCGAAGGCGGCCTTCGCCTCGACGCCGAAGTTGTTGATGGCGCGCTTCATGTAGCGCAGGTAGGCGCCGCCGTGGCGCGCCTCGTCCTGGCTGAGGGTCTGGTAGATGTGCTTGATGACCGGCTCGGTGTGCCACTCGGAGGCGCGCCGGTACCAGTGGTTCAGGCGGATTTCGCCGCAGAAGTGCAGCATCAGGGTTTCCAGCGCGGGGGCCGGCTCGAACTCGAAGCGGACCTCGTGCAGCTCCTGCTCGGTGGGCACCAGGTCGGGGCGGAAGCGCTTGAGGTACTCGATCAGCACCAGCGAATGCTTCTGCTCCTCGAAGAACCAGATCGACATGAAGGCGGAGAAGTCGCTGTCGTCCCGGTTGTCGCGCAGGAACATCTCGGTGGCCGGCAGCGCGGACCACTCGGTGATGGCGTTCATCTTGATGGTCTGCGCCTGCTCCTCGGTGAGCAGCGAGGCGTCGAACTTGTCCCAGGGGATGTCCTTGTCCATGTCCCAGCGGACGGACTCGAGTTGCTTGAACAATTCCGGATACAGCATGACTGGCTCGTTTCTGGGTGTAGCCTGCGATTCTAGGATGGCCGGCCCGGCGGCGCTCGCCCGTCCGGCTGCGCCCGACGGTCCCGAAGGACAATGCCGCGCGTTGGCCGGGCCGTCCGGCGGCCGCGCCCGCCGCAGGGATTTGCCGCCCGGCGTATCGTCGCGGCATGAAGCGCACTGGCATTGCCCTCGTCCTGGCCGGCACGGCCTGGCTTTCCGCTCCCGCGGCCGCGAACCCGGCGGCCGGCGCCAGCGCGGCGGCACCCGCCGCCTGTCCGGCCATCCTGCGGCACACCTTCCCGCGCCTGCAGGACGAAAAGCCGCAGTCCCTGTGCCAGTACGCCGGCCAGGTGGTGCTGGTGGTCAACACGGCCAGCTACTGCGGCTTCACGCCGCAGTACGAGGGGCTGGAGAAGCTCCACGCCCGCCTGCGCCACCGCGGGCTGGTGGTGCTGGGCTTCCCCTCGAACGACTTCGCCCAGGAGAAGTCCAGCAACAAGGAGATCGCCGACTTCTGCGAGAACACCTTCGGGGTGAAGTTCCCGATGTTCGGCAAGAGCGCGGTGCGCGGCTCCGACGCCAACCCGCTGTTCCGCCAGCTCGCCGCCAGCACCGGCAAGGCGCCCTCCTGGAACTTCAACAAGTACCTGATCGCCCGCGACGGGCGGGTGCTCGCGCACTACGGCAGCACGACCCGCCCGGACGACCCGGCCCTGCTGAAGGCGCTGGAGCAGGAACTGGCGAAGCGCTGAGCCCCCGGCGGGGGTTCACAAAAATTTACCAGCCCGGCCGCAAGGCTGCGGGAACCGCGGGCGCAGCGGACGAGTCCATTGGGCACGAGGCAGGTTTTTTCAGACTCTCTTGCATCTTTTGCTGCTGCGAAGCCGTCCGGACCT
>DASWUI010000701.1:0-3462 GCA_036401715.1 Ramlibacter sp.
GATGCCGAAGCGCTGGTTCCAGGCGACGCCCTCGAACAGCGGGTACACGAGGCCCACGATCACGGCGGTGGCGGCCAGTTGGGGGCCGAAGCGCGCTCGCTCGGCGATGCCGCCGGAGATGATGGCCGGGATGGCCGCGGCGAAGGTGAGCAGGAAGAAGAACTTCACCAGCTCGTAGCCGTTGCGCGTGACCAGCTGGTCGGCGCCGACCAGGAAGGTGGTGCCGTAAGCCACCGCGTAGCCCACGAGGAAGTAGGCGACGGTGGAGACGGAGAAATCCACCAGGATCTTCACCAGCGCGTTCACCTGGTTCTTCTTGCGCACGGTGCCCAGCTCCAGGAAGGCGAAGCCGGCGTGCATCGCCAGGACCATGATCGCGCCGAGCAGGATGAACAGGACGTCCGAGCCCTGTTTTAGTGCTTCCATTGCTACCCCTTGGGATGAAATGCGTCGTTGTGGTGCGTTCCGGCCCGTTTCGCGGGCCCCGCACCAAGAACAAGCAATAAGTGCGCCGCAAGGGTGCGTCAGGGGCGACGTCTACAATGCCGCCCCCTTGGAAGCCTTTCTCGTCTCTACCGGCATCGTCGCCCTCGCCGAAATGGGCGACAAGACGCAACTGCTCTCGCTGGTCCTCGCCGCGCGCTTTCGCAAGCCCTGGCCGATCGTGCTCGGGATCCTGGTGGCCACCCTGTTCAACCATGCGCTGGCCGGCGCGGTGGGCAGCTGGGTGACCGCCGCGCTCGGCCCGCAGGTGCTGCGCTGGGTGCTGGGCGGCTCCTTCATCGCCATGGCGATCTGGATGCTGATTCCGGACAAGCTCGACGAGGGCGACGGCGACGCCGCCCCGCGCGCGGGCGTGTTCGTGACCACGCTCATCGCCTTCTTCCTCGCCGAGATGGGCGACAAGACGCAGGTCGCCACCGTGGTGCTGGCGGCGCAGTTCAATGCCTGGGCGGCGGTGGTGGCGGGCACCACGCTGGGCATGATGGTGGCCAACGTGCCGGTGGTGTGGTTCGGCGACCGGATCACGCGCAAGGTGCCGATCCGGCTGGTGCACACCATCGGCGCGCTGGTGTTCCTGGTGCTCGGCGTGCTGGCCTTGTTCTCACCCGGGGCGTGAGCCGGGATCCTCGGGCGCGGCCCGGCCGCGGTGGTAGATCAGGTGGTAGGCGAGGCCGACCAGCACGCTGCCACCGAGCAGGTTGCCGGCGATCACCACCGCGAGGTTGGCGAACATCCCGCCCCAGGTGACCGCCCCCACGCCGGCCACCGGCGCGCCCGCCTGCACCAGCATGGCCAGCGGCATCAGGTACATGTTGGCGATGCTGTGCTCGAAGCCGGCGGCGACGAAGGCGCTGATCGGGAAGACCACCGCCACCACCTTGTCCACCACGCTGCGCCCGGCCATGGCCATCCACACGGCCATGCACACCAGCACGTTGCACAGGATGCCGCGCAGGAAGGCCTCGTGCAGCGGCAGTTCCTGCTTGGCCCAGGCGATGCGCGCCACCGTGCGGCCGATCGCGCCGTCGGCCAGGCCGGTGTGGCCGCTGGCGAACACCAGCAGGGCCAGGCCGGCGGCGCCCGCGAAGTTGGCCAGGCAGACCAGCACCCAGTTGCGCAGCAGCTCGCGGGTGCTGATGCGGCGGTCGGCCCAGGCCATCGCCAGCAGGTTGTTGCCGGTGAAGAGTTCGGCGCCGGCCACGGTGACGAGCACCAGCCCCAGCGAGAACACCAGGCCGCCGCCGACCTGCGCGGCGGCGAAGCCCAGGGTGGGATCCGCGCGCACGATCACGAACAGCATCGAGCCCAGGCCGATGAAGGCGCCGGCCAGCACGCCCAGCATCAGCAGCGGCAGCGTGTGCATGCGCGCCTTGGCCACGCCGACGGTGGCGACCCGGCGGGCCACTTCCGCCGGCGCGTAGGCGTCCGAACCATACAGGTCGCTGCCCATGGGCCCTCCTCCTGAGGCCCGCTATACTAGCCCCAGCGCCGATTTGCCTCGCTTGCGGGCGCTCAATAAATGCCGCTAAAAGACGGAAGCCGCGACCCGGCCCGCTTCAGCGGGGCCGGGTTTTTTCCTTCCATGACACTGATCGCCACGCCCCGCTCGATGCAGTTCGATGCGCCGCTTGCGCTGCAAAGCGGCGCGGCCATCCGCGGCTATTCGCTCGCCTACGAGACCTACGGCACGCTCAACGCGGACCGCAGCAATGCCGTCCTGATCTGCCACGCCCTGAACGCCTCGCACCACGTGGCCGGCGTGTACGCGGGCCAGGAGAAGTCCGAAGGCTGGTGGGACAGCATGATCGGCCCGGGCAAGCCGGTGGACACCGACCGCTTCTTCGTCATCGGCGTCAACAACCTGGGCTCCTGCTTCGGCTCCACCGGGCCCATGCACGTCAACCCGGACACCGGCCGCGTGTACGGCGCCGACTTCCCGGTGGTGACGGTGGACGACTGGGTCAACGCGCAGGCGCGCCTGCTCGACGGACTCGGCATCGCGCAGCTGGCGGCGGTGATGGGCGGCAGCCTCGGCGGCATGCAGGCGCTGTCCTGGGCGCTGCAGTACCCGCAGCGCGTGCGCCATGCGGTGGTGGTGGCCAGCGCGCCCAACCTGAACGCCGAGAACATCGCCTTCAACGAGGTCGCGCGGCGCGCGATCGTCACCGACCCCGACTTCCACGGCGGCCACTTCTACCAGCACGGCGTGGTGCCCAAGCGCGGCCTGCGCATCGCCCGCATGATCGGCCACATCACCTATCTCTCGGACGACGTGATGAACGAGAAGTTCGGCCGGAGTCTCAGGGCCCCCACGCTCCCCGCTTCGCGTGGTTCGCTGCCCCCCGCGGGGGCTGGCTCGCCTTGGGGCGGCCCGGCGGCGAGCCTGCGCGAATACTTGTACACCACGCAGGACATCGAGTTCCAGATCGAGAGCTACCTGCGCGACCAGGGCGACAAGTTCAGCGAGTACTTCGACGCCAACACCTACCTGCTGATCACGCGTGCGCTCGACTACTTCGACCCGGCGCGCGCCCACGACGGCGACCTGGCGCGCGCCTTCGCCGCGGCCCGCGCCAAGTTCCTGCTCGTCAGCTTCACCACCGACTGGCGCTTCTCGCCGGCGCGCTCGCGCGAGATCGTCAAGGCGCTGGTGACCAACCGCCAGCATGTCAGCTACGCCGAGATCGACGCGCCGCACGGGCACGACGCCTTCCTGCTCGACGACCCGCGCTACCACGGCGTGCTGCGCACCTGGTTCGCCCGCATTGCCGAGGAGATCGCATGAAGATGCCGCCCGCACCCGCCCTTGGCCTCCTGCTGCTCGCCGCCGCGCTCGCCGGCTGCGCCTCGTCGTCCGCCGACAAGGCCGGGCAGGCCGTCGGGCAGGCCGCGACGCAGCCGCTGCAGGACCTGAACGTCGTGCGCGCCGAGATTCCGCCCCCGTTGCTGGCAGCCCAG
>DASWUI010000702.1:0-1858 GCA_036401715.1 Ramlibacter sp.
GCGCAAGGTCGGGATGGTCGCCTTGGTCCCATCGTCACTTCCCCGTGAACCTTGCCGCCCGCTTCTCGACGAAGGACTTCACCCCCTCGGCGGCATCGTCCGTGCGCGACAGGCGCTGCTGCACGGGCACGAACTCCGCCATGGCCTCCAGCGGCCCGCGTTCCACCGCCTTGAGGGCGTTGAGGCGGGTGGCGACCACCGCCAGCGGCGCCTGCGCCGCGATCGCTTGGGCGATCCGGATCGCCTCTTCCAGCTGCTGCCCCCTGGGCACCACCTTCTGCACGAAATTCAGGCGCAGCGCCTCGGCCGCGCCGAACTCGTCGCCCGTGAGCAGGTGCAGCAGCGCGTTGCCCAGCCCGGCGCGCTCGGCCATGCGCAAAGTGGCGCCGCCCGTCGCCATGATCCCGCGCTTGACCTCCAGCTGCGAGAAGCGGCAGTCGTCCGCCGCCACGACGATGTCCGCCGCCAGCATCAGCTCGATGCCCAGGGTGAAGGTGATGCCCTGCACGGCGACCACCATCGGCTTCGTGCGGCGGCGGTAGCCCGGCGTGCCGAGGTTCAGCGGCTCGACGGCGTCCTGCGGCCACAGCTTCTCGCCCTGGCGCATGGCCGGCGCGATGGTGGGCAGGTCCAGCCCCGCGGTGAAGTGCTCGCCGTGCGCGAACAGCACACCCACGCGCAGGGTGGGATCGTCGTCCAGCAGGGTGTACGCTTGCGCCAGCTCGCGGAACATGCGCGGCGTGAAGCCGTTGCGCTTGGCGGGGCGGGCTATGCCCACCAGCAGCAGTGCGCCGCGGCGCTCGGTGGTGATGGTGCCCTCGGCGGGCGGCATGGCGTGGTCCATGACGCACATTAGAGCAGCCACCCGGCCGGGCAGGCGAGAGTTTCCCTAGACTGGCTGCAGCTTCAGGAGACATTTCGATGGCCGCTTCCCTTCCCCGGACCGTGGACTACCTGGTCGTCGGCGGCGGCTCCGCCGGCTGCGTGCTCGCCGCCCGCCTGAGCGAGGACCCGCAGGTGCAGGTCGCCCTGCTGGAGGCCGGGCCGCCGGACACCAGCGTCCTGATCCACTGCCCCGCCGGCCTGGCGCTGCTGGCCAAGAGCGGGCAGGCCAACTGGGGCTTCCAGACCGTGCCGCAGGCCGGCCTGAACGGGCGCCGCGGCTACCAGCCGCGCGGCAAGGTGCTGGGCGGCTCCAGCTCGGTCAACGCCATGATCTACACCCGCGGCCACCCCAGCGACTACGACCGCTGGGCGGCCGAAGGCAACGCCGGCTGGTCCTGGGACGAGGTGCTGCCCTGGTTCCGCAAGGCGGAACACAACGAGCGCGGCGCCGACGCCTTCCACGGTGCCGACGGTCCGCTGAACGTGATGGACCTGCGCAGCCCGCACCGCTTCGGGCCGGTCTTCGTCGAGGCGGCGCGGCAGGCGGGCCATCCGGCCAACCCCGATTTCAACGGGCCCGAGCAGGAGGGCGTCGGCCTCTACCAGGTGACGCACAAGGACGGGGAACGCTTCAGCGCCGCCAAGGCCTATCTCGCGCCGAACCGCCACCGCCCGAACCTGCACGTGGTCACGGGCGCGCACGCCACCCGCGTGCTGCTGGAAGGCCGCCGCGCGGCCGGCGTGGCCTATCGCTGCGAGGGCCGCGAGCTGGAGCTGCGGGCCCGCCGGGAGGTGATCCTCAGTGCCGGCGCTCTGCTGTCGCCGCAGCTGCTGATGCTCTCCGGGATCGGGCCCGCCGAACACCTGCGCGAGCACGGCATTGCGCTGGCGCACCACCTGCCCGGCGTCGGCCAGAACCTGCACGACCATGTCGACGTGGTGCAGGTGGTCGACGCGCCGCAGCTCACGGACC
>DASWUI010000703.1:0-5589 GCA_036401715.1 Ramlibacter sp.
CATCGTGGTCCTCGACCCGAACATGCTGACCGGCAGCCTGCTGTATGCCTGCGCCGCCGCGCTGATGGGCGGCATCGACAGCCCGGCCGGCGCGGTGGTCGGCGGCTTCATCGTGGGGGTGCTGGAGAACCTGGTCGGTGCCTACCTGATCGGCACCGAGCTGAAACTCACCGTCGCCCTGGTCCTGATCGTCGGCGTGCTGCTGGTGCGCCCCGCGGGCCTGTTCGGCCGCGTCATCGTGCAGCGGGTGGAGCCATGGAAGCCGTCACCACCACCGAGATGGCGCCGCTGGCGCCCGCCCAGGCCAGCGGCGGCGTGCGCGGCTGGTCGCGCGGCTGGATCGCCACCGCGCTCGTGCTGATCGCCGTCGCCTGCGTGCTGCCCTTCGTGGTCAGCAACTACCGGCTGTTCCAGCTCACGATGGTGCTGATCTACGCGATCGCGCTGCTCGGGCTGAACATCCTCACCGGCTACAACGGGCAGGTGTCGCTGGGCCACGGGGCGTTCTACGCGATCGGTGCCTATGTCACGGCGATCCTGATGGACAAGTTCGGCGTGCCGTACTGGATGTGCATCCCCGCCGCGGGCGCGGTCTGCCTGCTGGCCGGCTTCCTGTTCGGCCTGCCGGCGCTGCGGCTGGAAGGCGTGTACCTGGCGCTGGCCACCTTCGCGCTCGGGGTCGCGCTGCCGCAGCTGCTGAAGTACAAGCACCTGGAGGAATGGACCGGCGGCGTGCAGGGCATCATCCTGACCAAGCCCGAGCCGCCCATCGCCAGCATCCTCGGGCTGAAGCTCAATCCCGACCGCTGGCTGTTCCTGCTGACGCTGGCGATCACGGTGGTGATGTTCGTCATCGCGTGGAACCTGCTGCGCGGGCGCGGGGGCCGCGCGCTGATCGCCATCCGCGACCAGCCCATCGCCGCCGCCACCATGGGCATAGACACGGCGATGTACAAGTCGCTCGCCTTCGGCGTCAGCGCGATGTTCACCGGGGTCGCCGGCGCGCTGGGCGCGGTCGCGGTGGCCTTCGTGGCGCCCGACAGCTTCACGATCTTCCTGTCGATCACGCTGGTGGTGGGCATGGTGGTGGGCGGGCTGGCCTCGATCACGGGCGCGCTGTGGGGCGCGCTGTTCGTGCAGTTCGTCCCCAACATCGCGGACCAGATCTCCAAGGCCGCGCCGTGGGCGCTCTACGGCGCCGCGATGATCGTCTTCATGTACGTGATGCCCACCGGCATCTCCGGTGCCTTGCGCCTGGCCTGGCTGCGCATCAAGCGCCGCATGGGCCGGGGCTCCACAGCGGCGTGATTGCCGTGCTCCCTCCCCTGAAAGGACCCATCATGTCGAACCAGAACCGCCGCATCGTGCTGGCCGCGCTGGGCCTGGCGCTGGCGGCCGCGCCCGCCCTGGCGCAGAAGAAGTACGACCCGGGTGCCAGCGACACCGAGATCAAGATCGGCCAGACCATGCCCTACAGCGGCCCGGCCTCCGCCTACGGCACCATCGGCAAGGTCGAGGCCGCGTACTTCAAGATGCTCAACGAGGGCGGCGGCATCAACGGGCGCAAGATCAACTTCATCAGCCTGGACGACGGCTACAGCCCGCCGAAGGCGGTGGAGATGGTGCGCCGGCTGGTCGAACAGGACGAGGTGCTGTTCACCGTCAACACGCTGGGTACGCCGTCCAACTCCGCGATCCACCGCTACATGAACCAGAAGAAGGTGCCGCACCTGTTCCTGGCCACCGGCGCATCCAAGTGGAACGACCCCAAGAACTTCCCCTGGACCATGGGCTTCAATCCCAATTACCAGAGCGAAGGCAAGCTGTATGCGCAGCACATCCTGGCCACGAAGCCGAACGCGAAGATCGCCGTGCTGTACCAGAACGACGACTACGGCAAGGACTACCTGAAGGGGTTCATGGACGGCCTGGGCGCCAGGGCGCAGGCCATGGTCGTGAAGACCGCCACCTACGAGGTGACGGATCCCACCGTGGACTCGCAGATCGTCACGCTGCAAAGCTCCGGCGCCGACACCTTCTTCAACATCACCACGCCGAAGTTCGCGGCCCAGGCGATCCGCAAGGTGGCCGACGTGGGCTGGAAGCCGGTGCACTACCTCAACCAGGTGTCCGCCAGCGTCGGCTCGGTGCTCAAGCCCGCGGGCCTGGACAAGTCGGTCGGCCTGATCTCGATGCAGTACATCAAGGACCCGAGCGACCCGAAGTGGGCGAGCGACAAGGCGATGCAGGACTACATGGCCTTCATGAAGAAGTACCTGCCCGACCTGGACCCCATGGACGGCAACAACACCTACGGCATGGCGGTGGCGCAGCTCACCGCGCAGGTGCTGCGCCAGTGCGGCGACAACCTCACGCGCGAGAACGTGATGAAGCAGGCCGCGAGCATCAAGGACTTCCAGATCCCGATGGCGCTGCCGGGGGTGCTGGCGAACACCAACGCCAATGACTTCGCGCCGTTCCAGACGATGCAGCTGGTGCGCTTCGACGGCAAGACCTGGGCGGCGTTCGGGGAGCCGATGGCGGTGAAGTAAGGGCCGTTGCGGGCGACACCCCGCGCACCACGAAAGCTACAGGACCTCCACCGCGAGCGCGTCGTACGCGAACAGCCAGCCGTACCGCTCCCGCACCTTCTCCTCGCTCCACTCCCGGTCCACATAGGCCTGCGCACCCGCGGCCTCCGCCAGGGCCGGGTTGTGGAAGCGCTTGCCCGCTTCGTTGGCACCGCGCACGATGCGCGCGGTGCGCTCGATGCGCAATGCCTCGTAGCGGCGCAGCGCCTGCGCGGGCTGCGCCGCCTGCGCTTCCAGGCAGCGCGCCAGCACCAGCGCATCCTCGATCGCCATGCACGCGCCCTGCGCCAGGAAGGGCAGCGTGGGGTGGCAGGCGTCGCCGGCCAGCGTGACGCGTCCTTCGCCCCAGCGCGCCAGCGGCTCGCGCCCCATCAGCGCCCAGCGCAGCGGCTGTTCGTCCAGCAGCCCGATCAGCAGCTGCACGTCCTCGTGCCAGCCGGCGAAGTCGGCCGCGCAGGCCGCGCGCGTGCCGCGTTCGGTCCAGGATTCGCGCAGCCAGGGCACGCCTTCGACGATGCCCACGAAGTTCAGCAGCTCGCCGCCGCGCACGGGATAGGTGATCACGTGCGCGCCGGGCCCGATCCAGTTGGTGCCCACCGGCTCGCGCAGGCGCTGCGGCAGCCGCTGCATCGGGATGAGGCCGCGCCAGGCCGCGCAGCCGGTGAACACGGGCTGGTCCGCGTGGCCGAGCTGGCGGCGCAGCGCCGAGTGCACGCCGTCGGCGGCGACCAGCACGTCGCATTCGACCACGCGGCCGTCGGCCAGCGAGAGGCGCACGCCGGAGTCGTCCTGCGTGAAGCCTTCACAGCGGGTGCCCAGGGTGATGCAGTCCGGCTGCAATGCCTGCACGGCCTCGACCAGCACGGCGTGCAGGTCGGCACGGTGGAACATCAGGTAAGGAAAGCCGTAGTCCGCCAGCGAGGCCTCGCCGAGGTCGAACAGCTTCCAGCGCTGGCCCGTGCTCCACAGGCGCACCTGCTTGCCGCGCGGAACGCTCGCGACGCGGGAGAGCGCGCCTTCGAGCCCCAGGGAATACAGGCAGCGGGTCGCATTGGGGCTCAGCTGCAGGCCGGCGCCGACGTCGCCGAGGATGGCCGCCTGTTCGAAGACGTGCACGCGCAAGCCCCGTTGCAGCAGGGCCAGGGCGAGGGTCAGGCCGGCGAGGCCGGCGCCGGCGATGGCGACATGCCGGGTGCCGGGGTGGCCGTGATTCAGGGTCGCTTTCATTTCAGGCTAGGCGCTGCAGATCGCAGCGCCCGGTACTGCATTCACCACCCGCCTTCGTCAGCGGGACATCACGCGCCGCGCCGCGTAGCTGCCGATGTCGACGATCGCCACGAGCAGGATCATCGCCGCCAGCACCGACCCCGTCTCCGCCATCTGGAACAGCCCGAGGTGGAAGGCCAGCATCTGCCCCAGCCCGCCGGCGCCGACGACGCCCAGCACCGCGGCGGCGCGGATGTTGTTCTCCCAGCGGTACAGCGTATAGCTCACCAGCTGCGGCAGCACCTGCGGCAAGGTGGCGTAGAGGAACACGCGGCCTTCGGGCACGCCGCGCACGCGCAGCGCGAAGGCCGGGCCGGACGGCGCGTTCTCGATGGCCTCGGCAAACAGGCGGCCCAGCACGCCGCTGGTGTGCAGGGCCAGGGCGAGCGTGCCGGCGAAGGGACCGAGGCCGGCGGCGATCAGCAGCAGCGCCGCCCACATCAGCTCCGGGATGCTGCGCAGCACGTTCAGCAGCAGGCGCGCGACCGGCCGCCAGCGCGCGCGGTCTTCCGCGTGCAGCTTGCTGGCCGGCAGCGCGAGCAGCAAGCCGCCCGCCACCGCCAGCAGCGTGCCCAGCACCGACATCGCCAGCGTCTCCAGGGCCGCGGGCCAGAGCTTGCCCAGGAAGGCGGCGTCGAGATTGGGCGACAGCAGCTCGGCGGCGAAGCGGCCCATGCGCCGCAAGGCATCGAAGGACAGGAAGCGCGCCCACTGCAGGTCCAGCGACCAGAAGCTCGCCACCACCAGCGCCAGCGCGGCGGCGACGAACCAGCAGGCGCGGCAGCGCGCGTCGAACAGCGGCGGCGGCAGGCGATAGACCTCGTTGGCGGCGGATTGCGGCTGGATGCGGGCCATCTTCGTTTCGTCCTCAGGCCAGCACGCGCCGCAGGAAGGCGCTCAGGCGGTCGGTGCCGGCGACCAGCAGCACGAACACGACCAGCATCGTGCTCACCTCGCTGCCGTTGAACATCTTCATGGAGGAGTCCATCTGCTGGCCGAGGCCGCCGGCGCCCACGAAGCCCAGCACCGCCGAGGAACGGATCGCGCACTCCCAGCGGTACACGGTGTAGCTGGTGAGTTCCGCGGCGTTCTGCGGCAGCAGCCCGTAGAAGAAGGCCTGCAGGCGCCCGGCGCCATTGCGCAGCAGCGTGCTGGCCGGATGCGCATCGCCGCTTTCCAGGATCTCGCCGTACACCTTGCCCAGCATGCCGCCGTAGGTGAGCGCGATGGCCAGCACGCCCGCGGTCGGCCCGAGGCCGACCACCCGCACGAACACCAGCGCCCAGATCAGTTCCGGCACGCTGCGCAGCACCACCATGATCGCGCGCAGCGCGAAGCGCACGCCGGCGGGCAGCGGCGCCATGCGGCCCGCCAGGCCGGAGATGGACAGCGTGCGCACCGACAGCAGCGTGAGCGGCCACGCGATCAGCAGCGCCAGCGCGAGCCCCGCGGTGGCGATGGCGACGGTGCGCCAGGTCTCGCGCGCCACCAGTTGCAGGAACTCCGCGTCCAACCGCGGGGGCACGAATCCGGAGAGGAAGCGCAGCGTCGACTCCAGGCTGTCCGGCGCCAGCAGCACCCAGGGCTTGAACTCGGCCAGCACCAGCAGCGGCCACAGCAGCACGCCCGCCGCCACCAGCCAGAAGACGCGGCCGGTCCACGCCGGATCGCGCCGCGCTGGTGCACGCGTCAGCACGCCGTCCATCGTCAGCGGCAGTGCATCACGACCGGC
>DASWUI010000704.1:0-2781 GCA_036401715.1 Ramlibacter sp.
GCTCCGCCCAGGGGGCCGCGGACTTCCGCAACATGCTCGTGGCCATCCTCGCGATCGCGGTCTTCGCGGCGGCGGCCTCGCTCGCCACCGGCATCCTGATGGCGCGCCGGGTGGTACGGCCCATGCGCACCGCGATCGCCGCGGCGGGCGACATCGCGCGCGGCGACCTGGCCTCCGACGTGGCGGTGCGCGGGCGCGACGAAACGGCCGAATTGCTGCGCGCGCAGGCCCGGATGAAGCAGGAGCTGCGCAAGCTCGTGGCCGAGGTGGTGTCCGGCGCACGCGCGGTGCACGACACGAGCGAGCAGATCGCCCGGGGCAACGAGGACCTGGCGCAGCGCACCGAGATGCAGGCGGGCACGCTGGAGGAGGCCGCCACCTCGATGGAGGAGCTGACCTCCACCGTGCAGCAGAACGCGGAGAACGCGCGCGTGGCCAGCCAGCTCGCGGTGGATGCCTCCGGCGTCGCGCGCCGCGGCGGCGAAGCGGTCGGCCAGGTGGTCAGCACCATGAGCGGCATCTCGGCCTCGTCGCGCAGGATCGGCGACATCATCGGCGTGATCGACGGGATCGCCTTCCAGACCAACATCCTGGCGCTCAATGCCGCCGTCGAGGCCGCGCGTGCCGGCGAGCAGGGACGCGGCTTCGCCGTGGTGGCCGCGGAGGTGCGCAACCTCGCGCAGCGCAGCGCGGCGGCCGCCCGCGAGATCAAGGGCCTGATCGGGGAGTCCGTCGACCAGGTGGAGGCGGGCACGCGCCTGGTGGATGCGGCGGGCCGGACGATGGAGGAGATCGTCGCCTCGGTCACGCGGGTCAGCGACCTGATCGCGGAAATCGCGGCGGCCAGCCAGGAGCAGAGCTCCGGCATTGCGCAGGTGAACACCGCGGTCGCGCAGATGGACCAGGTCGTGCAGCAGAACGCGTCGCTGGTGGAGGAGGCCTCCGCCGCCACCGAGTCCATGAAGGCACAGGCGGCGGCGCTGCTGCAGGTCGCCTCCCGCTTCCAGCTCGGAAGCGCCCCGGCCAACCCGGCCGCGCCGGCCGCCGGGGCCGTTCCGATGCCTATCCGCTACACCCCGGCGGCACTTCCTTCCTGATTTGCCTTAGGCAGGTGCCCTAAAGCTCGTCTGTTTGATTTACATCTAGTGACAAGCGGACGGGCAGCCGGATCCTGCGCCCCAGGACGGCCCGCGGCGGGCCGAGGAGAGCGGAAGTGTTGTTCCAGAACCTGCGGATCGCGCACAGGCTTTGCCTGGCCTTCGGGCTGATGATGCTGATGACGCTGGCGGTCTGTGTCGTCGGGCTCGCGGGCCTGGCGTCGCAGGGCCGGCGGGTGGAAGAACTGGCGACGCGGCACATGCCGGTGGTGCAGTCCGCCGGCGAGTGGCACGCCCGGGTGGAGGCGGCCGCCAAGGACATGCGGGCGCTGTTCATCGTCCCGGAGGAGGACCTGCTGGAGGAGGTCGCCAACATCCGCAACGGCCGTGCCGAGCGCGACCGGCTGCAGACCGAGCTGGTCCAGGGCGTGCAGAGCCCCAGGTCCCGCGCCGCCTTGCGCGCCGTGATCGACGTGGGCAAGACCTACCTGCAGATGGAGCTGGATTTCCTGCAGCTGGCCGAGCAGGCGAAGATGGCGGAGGCGCGCGACCTGCTCCTGAACCGGATCCGCCGCGTGCAGTTCGCCTACATCGACGGCCTGAACAAGCTGGCGCACGTGATGTCCGACGAGGCACGCGAGATGGCCGCCGCCTCCGCGGCGACCTCGCGCACCGCCATCACGGCGATGGCGGCGGTGACCGGCGGCTCCATCCTGCTGGGCATCCTGTTCGGCTGCCTGGTGACCCGCTCGGTGGTGCGTCCGGTGGCCCAGGCCGTGGCGACCGCCCGCCGCGTGGCCGGGGGCGACCTGACCGTGGACATCCCGCCCGACCGGCGCGACGAGATCGGCCAGCTGCTGCGGGCGCTGCAGGAGATGACGCACCGCCTGCGCGAGCTGGTCGGCGAGGTCGCCGGCGGCGCGCGCACCGTGGCCGACACCAGCGCGCAGATCGCGCAGGGGCACCTGGACCTGTCGCAGCGCACCGAGGAACAGGCGAGCACGCTGGAGGAAACGGCCAGCTCGATGGAGGAACTGACGTCCACCGTGCGGCAGAACGCCGACAGCGCGCGCCAGGCCGACCAGCTCGCCGCCGAGGCATCGGACGTCGCGCTCAAGGGCGGGGCGGTGGTGGGCGAGGTGGTGAGCACCATGCGCGCGATCTCGGCCTCGTCCAGGAAGATCTCCGAGATCATCGGCGTGATCGACGGCATCGCCTTCCAGACCAACATCCTGGCGCTCAATGCGGCGGTGGAAGCCGCGCGCGCCGGCGAGCAGGGCCGCGGCTTCGCCGTCGTGGCCGCGGAGGTGCGCGGGCTGGCGCAACGCAGCGCCCAGGCCGCCCGCGAGATCAAGACGCTGATCGGCAACTCCGTGCAGCAGGTCGACGCCGGCACGCGGCTGGTGGGCGACGCGGGGCACACCATGGAGGACATCGTCGCCTCGGTGAAGAAGGTCAGCCAGCTGATCGCCGAGATCGCCGCGGCCAGCCGCGAACAGAGCACCGGCATCGAGCAGGTCAACGTGGCGGTTGCCCAGATGGACCACGTGGTGCAGCAGAACGCCTCGCTGGTCGAGGAGGCGACGGCGGCCACCGAGGCCATGAAGGCGCAGTCCTCCGCGCTGCTGCAGCTCGTCGCGCGTTTCCGGCTGGCGAGCGAGCCGGCCCAGGAAGGCGCGCCGGC
>DASWUI010000705.1:0-2876 GCA_036401715.1 Ramlibacter sp.
GTACGATGGATCCCGCCGCTGACGCGGGCAAGCAACGCACCCCTTGTGCATTGCAGCAAATTGCGGGCTATACTGGCCTCACAGCATAGCGAAACGCTAAGCCCCGCCCGCCGAAGCAGTCGCACGGAACACCCTTCCACCGCTGCCCGGCCGGCCTGCAGGTTGTCTCCTCCACCCTCCTTTGGTGGATTTAGCCCCCGGGCCGCAAGGTCCGGGGGCTTTTTTCTGTCCGGGCCCGGTCAGGGCCGCCCCGTATCATTCGCGCGCCATGAAAAAACACCTGCAGCCGGAGGACTACCTCAAGAAGATCCTCACGGCGCGCGTCTACGACGTCGCGGTCGAATCGGCGCTGGAGCCCGCCCGCGCCCTGAGCCGCCGCCTTCACAACAAGGTGCTGCTCAAGCGGGAAGACCAGCAGCCGGTCTTCAGCTTCAAGCTGCGCGGGGCCTACAACAAGATGGCCCACCTGGCGCCGGAGCAGCTGGAGCGCGGCGTGATCTGCGCCTCGGCCGGCAACCACGCCCAGGGTGTCGCGCTGGCGGCGCACAAGATGGGCGCGCGCGCCGTGATCGTGATGCCGATCACGACGCCGCAGGTGAAGGTGGACGCTGTCAAGGCGCTCGGCGGCGAGGTCGTGCTGCACGGCGACAGCTACTCGGACGCCTACGAGCACGCCAGCGCGCTGTGCGCGCGCGAGCAGCTCACCTTCGTGCACCCCTTCGACGACCCGGACGTCATCGCCGGGCAGGGCACCATCGCCATGGAGATCCTGCGCCAGCACCAGGGCCCGCTCGACGCCGTGTTCGTGGCCATCGGCGGCGGCGGGCTGATCTCCGGCGTGGCCAGCTACATCAAGTCGGTGCGCCCCGAGGTGAAGGTGATCGGCGTGCAGATGAGCGATTCCGACGCCATGGCCCGCTCGGTCGCGGCGAAGAAGCGCGTCACGCTCGGCGACGTGGGCCTCTTTTCGGACGGCACGGCGGTCAAGCTGGTGGGCGAGGAGACCTTCCGCCTCACGCGCGAGCTGGTGGACGAGTTCATGCTCGTGGACACGGATGCGGTCTGCGCGGCGATCAAGGACGTGTTCGTGGACACCCGCAGCATCGTCGAGCCCGCCGGCGCATTGGCGGTGGCCGCCATCAAGCAGTACGTCGCGCAGAACAAGACGCGCGGCGAGACCTACGCGGCCATCCTGTGCGGCGCCAACATGAACTTCGACCGCCTGCGCTTCGTCGCCGAGCGGGCCGAGGTCGGCGAGGAGCGCGAGGCGCTGTTCGCGGTGACCATTCCCGAGGAGCGCGGCAGCTTCCGCCGCTTCTGCGAGCTGATCGGCACCCTTCCGGGCGGACCGCGCAACGTGACCGAGTTCAACTACCGCATCAGCGACGCCCGGCAGGCGCACGTGTTCGTCGGCCTCACGACGCACGGCAAGGGCGAGTCGGCGCGGATCGCGGCGAACTTCACGCGCCACGGCTTCGAGGCGCTGGACCTCACGCACGACGAGCTCGCCAAGGAGCACATCCGCCACATGGTCGGCGGCCCCTCGCCGCTGGCGCAGGACGAGCGCCTGCTGCGCTTCATCTTTCCCGAGCGGCCGGGTGCGCTGATGAAGTTCCTGTCGCACATGCGGCCGAGCTGGAACATCTCCCTCTTCCATTACCGCAACCAGGGCGCCGACTACGGCCGCATCCTGGTCGGGCTGCAGGTGCCGCGCAGCGACGACAAGGCCTTCCAGGCCTTCCTCGACACGCTGGGCTACCCGTGCTTCGAGGAGACCGCCAATCCGGTCTACCAGCTGTTCCTGCGCAGCCGGCCCCACGGGAAGCCCACGGCTGGGTAGCATCCGGGGGTGGCTCCCCTGCGCGATTCCCTCAACCTCTTCGCACGCCGGTTCGCACTGGCGCTGCACCACTCCACCGGCATGCGCCTGGGCGGATCGCTCGCGCCCCCGCCCGAGGCGGACGCCGAGGCGCTGCGCGCCAGCGACGCGCACCTGCCGGGAACGGGCTGGGTGGTGGGCATCGCCGCCTGCCTGTCCTTCGCGCTGGTCGGCCTGCTGCTGCGGGCCAGTCCCTGGGGCGCCGCCGCCGCCGCCGTCCTGAGCACGATGCTCACGGTGGCGATGACCGGCGCGCGGCACGAGGGCGCCGCCTTCCGCGCCGCGGAACGGCTGGGAGCCGGCCAGGGTTTCGGCGCGCTGGCGGTGGCCCTGCTGCTGCTGGCCAAGATCGTGCTGCTGGCGGTGGTGGCCTCCGTTTCCGAGGCCGGCGTGCTGGCGGCGCTGTTCGCCGGCCATGTCACGTCACGGTTCGCCCCGGTCGTCGCCAGCCGCTGGCTGGGCGACCGGCAGGACGTGCGCGCGCTGCGGATCGGCGCCTTGTGGTGCCTGCCGCCCCTGCTGCTGATGTTCCCGGCCGGCCGCTGGGCCTTCCCGCTGCTCGCGCTGCTGCTGGCCGCCGTGGCCTGCTACGGGCTGCTGCGCCTGTGGGAGCGGCGCTGGGGCAGCGGCGCGCAGGAAGACTCCGGTGCGTTGCAGCAGGCGTGGGAAGTCGCCTTCTACCTGGGCGCGGCGATCGGCGCCTGAAGCCCCGGCAGCACCCGCGGCGGCAGCTCCAGGGTGAACTGCGTGCCGGCGCTGGCCAGCACGGCCTGGCGGCCGCGCACCGACTGCAGCACCACGCCCTCCTCGATGGTGGAGCCCACGCGGTAAGGCCGGGCCGGCTTGCCGTCCACCGAGATCACCGCGGCCCCCGCGCCCGAACGCGCCGCCGCGGCCACGCCCACCAGCTGGAAGCGGGAGGCGAGCGACATGGCCGGCGCCGGTGCCGCCATGGTTCCCGCGACGGGTGCGCTGCCCAGCAGGCGTGCGATCGCCT
>DASWUI010000706.1:0-2183 GCA_036401715.1 Ramlibacter sp.
CCGGGAACACGCCTTCGATGGTGGTCGTCCACCGGATGATCAGCGGCGTCGACAGCTTCCCGCTGCTCGCCGTGCCGTTCTTCATCCTGGCCGGCAACCTCATGAACAACGCCGGCATCACCAACCGCATCTACAACTACGCGCTGGCGCTGGTGGGCTGGCTCAAGGGCGGCCTGGGGCACGTCAACGTGGTCGGCTCGGTCGTGTTCGCGGGCATGAGCGGGACGGCGATCGCCGACGCCGCCGGCCTGGGCACCATCGAGATCAAGGCGATGAAGGACCATGGCTACGACACGGAGTTCGCCGTGGGCGTGACCGCGGCGTCCGCCACCCTCGGGCCCATCATCCCGCCCAGCCTGCCCTTCGTGATCTACGGGATGATGGCCAACGTCAGCGTGGGCGCCCTGTTCCTCGCCGGCATCCTGCCGGGCGTGCTGATGGCGATCCTGATGATGCTGACCGTGGCCTACTTCGCGCACAAGAACGGCTGGGGCGGCGACATCCGATTCGAATGGCACCGCGTCTCCAAGGCGATCGTCGAGACCGCCGTGGTGATCGTCTGGCCGCTCTCGGTGTGGCTGCTGGTGACCAAGGCCGGCCTGCAGCCGCAGCTGACGGTGCTGGGCTGCAGCATCGTGCTGTTCGCCGCGGACCGCATCTTCCGCTTCCAGGCGGTGCTGCCGATCATGACGCCCGTCCTGCTGATCGGCGGCATGACCACCGGCGTGTTCACGCCCACCGAGGGCGCGATCGCCGCCTGCCTCTGGGCCATGGTGCTGGGCTTCGCCTGGTACCGCACGCTGTCCTGGAAGATGTTCGTCAAGGTGAGCCTGGACACCGTGGAGACCACGGCCACCGTGCTGTTCATCGTCGCCGCCGCCAGCATCTTCGGCTGGATGCTCACGGCCACCGGCGTCACCGCCGCGATCTCCTCGTGGGTGCTGGCCTTCACGCAGGAGCAATGGGTGTTCCTGCTGCTGGCCAACGTGCTGATGCTGTTCGTCGGCTGCTTCCTGGAGCCGACCGCCGCCATCACGATCCTGGTGCCGATCCTGGTGCCGATCTGCCAGCAGCTGGGCATCGACCTCGTGCACTTCGGGCTGGTGATGGTGCTGAACCTGATGATCGGCCTGCTGCATCCGCCCATGGGCATGGTGCTGTTCGTGCTCGCGAGGGTGGCCAAGCTCTCGGTCGAACGAACGACCATGGCGATCCTGCCCTGGCTGATCCCCCTGCTGGGCTCGCTGGTGCTGATCACCTACATGCCCAAGGCCGTGCTCTGGCTGCCGAAGATGTTTTACTAGCACGTCATTCCCGCCGAGGCGGGAATCCAAGGCGCCCGCCTGCTGGAAGCCTTGGATCCCCGCCTCCGCCGGGATGACGGGAAACACACTCATGACCCCCTTCATCCGACTCCACCCCAACGACGACGTCCTCATCGCCCGCGCCCAGCTCGTGGGCGGCACGACCGTGGAGAACGTCACCGCGCGCGGGCTGATCCCGCCGGGCCACAAGATCGCCGTGCGCGACATCGCCGCCGGCCAGCCGGTGCGCCGCTACAACCAGATCATCGGCTTCGCCAGCAAGCCGATCGCGGCCGGCGAGCACGTGCACACGCACAACCTCGTGATGGGCGACTTCGAACGCGACTACGCCTTCGGCGCCGACGCGAAGCCGGAGCCGGCGCGGCGCGAGGCCACCTTCATGGGCATCAGGCGCGCCGACGGCCGCGTGGCCACGCGCAACTACATCGGCGTGCTCTCCAGCGTGAACTGCTCGGCGACCGCCGCCCGCGCGATCGCAGACCACTTCTCGCGCCAGACCAACCCCAAGGCGCTGGAGCTCTATCCCAACGTCGACGGCGTGGTGGCCCTCACCCACGGCACCGGCTGCGGCATGGACACGCAGGGCCTGGGCATGCAGATCCTCGAGCGCACGCTCGCCGGCTACGCCACCCACGCGAACTTCGCCGCCGTCATCGTCGTCGGCCTGGGCTGCGAGGCCAACCAGATCAACGCGTGGCTGGCGCACAGCAGCCTGCGCGAGGGCGAGACGCTGCAGGTGTTCAACATCCAGGACACGGGCGGCACCCGCAAGACCGTGGAAAAGGGCGTGGCGCTGGTCAAGCAGATGCTGCCGGCGGCCAACCGCATCAAGCGCGAGCCGTGCAGCGCCTCGCACAT
>DASWUI010000707.1:0-5046 GCA_036401715.1 Ramlibacter sp.
ACCACGCGAGATAGGCCGTCGACAGCGCCAGGCCCCAGGCATTCGCACGCAGCCCGCGGCCCTCGCGGCGAGCGAGCGCGACGACCAGCCCGATGAGCAGCGGCACGGTGTAGAGCG
This sequence comes from Ramlibacter sp., assembly GCA_036401715.1. Taxonomy (GTDB): domain Bacteria; phylum Pseudomonadota; class Gammaproteobacteria; order Burkholderiales; family Burkholderiaceae_C; genus Ramlibacter. Next base: position 118 of record DASWUI010000707.1, read on the forward strand.
GATCGATGATGAACACGCTGCCCACCGCGAACGGGTGGTCGCTGAAGGGCAGCAGCAGCCGCGTGCCGTACACCGTCATCGCATCCAGCAGCGGATGGGTCACCAGCGCGAGCCAGATCGCGAGCCACCAGCGCCGGAACAGGTGGCGTTCGCGGTGCAGGGCAGCCGGCAGTGCCGCGACCAGGGGCGAGGCGAGCGTCAGCCAGAACAGCGAATGGCTGGCGCCGCGGTGCATGGTCATGTTGCGCAGCGCGTCGCCGTGGTCGATGACCACGTCGAGGTCCGGCAGCGTGCCGGCGATGCCGCCCCACAGGGCGGCCTTCCACAGCGCCGTGCGGCGCCCCATGGTGGCCATGCCGACGGCGGCGCCGAGGGCGATCTGCGAAATGGAATCCACGGGCGGGGAGACTAACGCAAGACCGCGCCGCGCGCTTCGCGTGCGGGTACTACACTGGCCGGAATGCCACCTTCCCGATCCGCCGCACCCTCGCCCGGCAAGCGCCCGCTCGTGCGCATCGCGGACCTGCGCGGGGCGGTCCGGCTCGCGGTGGACGGCGTCCGCGGCGTCACGCACATCGCCGAAGGCCTGCACGGCACCATCGCGCGGCTGGCGCCGCCGCTGGGGACGGTGCCGGAGCGTCCGACCCGCGGGATCACGGGCTTCGTCTACCGCACGGTCCGAATGGGCAGCGGCCTGGTCGGCACCGGCCTGGACGCGGCGCTCGCCGGCCTGCAGGCGCTGCTGCCGGAGCCCTCCGCGGCGGACAGCGAAGGGCCGCGGCGGCAGGCGATCGTCGCCGCGCTCAACGGCGTGCTCGGCGACCACCTGGCACGCACCGCCAACCCGCTCGCGATCCCCATGGAGCTGGTGGTCCGCGGTCCGGCCCGTCCCCGCCTGCTGCTGCTCGTGCACGGCCTGTGCATGAGCGACCTGCAATGGCGCCGCAACGGGCACGACCATGGAGCGGCCCTCGCGCAGTCCCTGGACTGCACCCCGGTGTACCTGCGCTACAACTCGGGCCGCCATGTCTCCGAGAACGCCGCCGAGCTGGCGGCGAAGCTGCAGGAGCTCGTGGCCGCATGGCCGGTGCCGGTGCAGGACCTGGCGATCGTCGGCCACAGCATGGGCGGCCTGGTCGCGCGCAGCGCGGTGCACCAGGCCTGCGAAGCGGGACTGGCGTGGCCCGGCCTGCTGCGGAAGATGGTGTTCCTGGGCACGCCGCACCACGGCGCCGCGCTCGAGCGCGCCGGCAACTGGCTGCATACCGTCCTGGGCGTGAGCCCCTACCTCGCGCCCTTCACGCGGCTGGGCCGGCTGCGCAGCGACGGCATCACCGACCTGCGCCATGGCAACCTGCTGGCAAGCGACTGGCGCGACGGCCGCCACCTGCACCGCGACACCCGCACGCCGGTGGCGCTGCCGCGCGGCGTGGCGTGCTACGCCATGGCGGGCTCGCTGGGCAAGGGCGGGACCGACCCGGCGCCCGGCGACGGCCTGGTGTCCGTGGACAGCGCGCTGGGCCGCCACCCGCGGCCCACGCACGACCTGCACCTGCCCGCCTCGCACACCTGGCTGGCCCCCGGTGTCCACCACCTGGACCTGCTGGCGAGCGAAGCCGTGTACCGCAAGCTGCGCCGCTGGCTGTCCTGAGCACGCAGGCGCGCGGACTGTCGCCAGGCCCGGCCCATGCTCGAAGGCGCATCGCTCCCGCTCAACATCGCCGTGTTCGTGGGCGCGGCCGTCGTCGTGTGGCTGGCCGCCGTCCGCCTCACCCGCTACGCCGACGCGATCGCCACCCGCTCCGGACTCGGGCAGGAAATGGTCGGGCTCGTGCTGCTCGGCGGGGCAACCTCGCTGCCGGAGCTGGCCGTCGCCACCACCGCGACGCTGCAGGGCACGCCGGCGCTCACCATCAACGACCTGCTGGGATCGGCGGCCATCAACGTGATCCTGCTCGCGGTCGCGGACGCGGCGATCCGCCAGGGCGCGCTGACCTCGGTGCAGGGTTCGCCCAAGGTCCTGCTGGTCGGCGTGCTGGGCATGCTCATGATGGCACTGGTGGTCGCCCCCTCCATCACCGGCGACCGGCTGGTCCTGGGCATCGGCGGCTGGAGCTGGGCCATGCTCGTGGTCTATGGCGCGGCGCTGTGGATCATGGGGCACTCGCAGGCCGACGCGGCCTGGCGCCCCCTGCGCGGGGGCGGCGACGCCAGGGCCGAAGGGGAAGGCGAGCACGCTGCCGGCCCGGGTCTGCGCTCGCTGGTGCTGCGCGCGCTCGCGGCCGCCGCCATCATCCTGGTGGCGGGCTTCCTGCTTGCCCGCTCGGGCGAGGCCGTGGCCCGGCAGACCGGCCTGGGCACCAACTTCTTCGGCATCGTCTTCCTGGCCTTCGCCACGTCGATGCCCGAGGTCAGCACGGTGCTCGCGGCGGTGCGGCTCAAGCGCTACGCCATGGCGATCTCCGACGTGCTGGGCACCAACCTGTTCAACGTGACCATCATCGTGCTGGTCGATGCGCTGCATCCGGGCGGGCCGGTGCTGGTGGAGACCGGCCGCTTCGCCAGCTTCGGCGCCTTGCTGGCGCTGGTGCTCACGGGGCTGTTCCTGGTCGGCCTGATCGAGCGGCGCGACCGCACCCTCGGCCGCCTCGGCATCGACTCCGTGGCGGCGCTGCTGGCGTACGCGGGAGGGCTGGCCGTGCTCTACGCCTTGCGCTGACGCAGTCGTTCAGCGCAGGGTGCCGAGATAGGCCGCCATCTCCCGCGCCTCCCGCTCGCCCACGCCGAGCTGCGGCATCGCCGTGCCCGGCTTGACCTGCTGCGTGTGCATGATCCAGCGCGCCATGTTTTCCGCCGTGTTGGGCAGCGCGCCGGCGATCAGGCGGCGACGGGCTATGCCGTCGAGCGAGGGACCCACGTGCACCTGCCCACCGGTGACGCCGGGGATGACGTGGCAGGCGCTGCAGGCATGCTGGTGCAGCGCGACGCGGCCGCGCTCGGCGTCGATCGGCCCGGTGGCGGGCGCGCTGTCCGGGGGCGCCGGTCCGCCGCAGGCCGGGGGCGGCGGTGCGCGGCGCATCCAGTCGGCGTACTGGCCGGCGTTGAGGTCGGGCAGCCGCTGCATGAAGGCCACGAGTTCCCACAGCTCTTCATCGCGCAGCCGGAACTCCCAGGCGGGCATGCCGCTCATGCGGATGCCGTGGCGCGTGAGCCAGTAGAGCTCGCGCGCGCGCCAGTGGCGGCGCGCATCCACCAGCGGTCCCGGCAGCGGCTGCATGCTCTTGCCGATGTCGTCCTGCGCCACGCCTGGCGCGCCGTGGCACTGCACGCACTTGTCGCGGAAGCAGCCGGCGCCGCGCAAGGCCATGGCCTCGTCGGCCAGCGGCGGCTCGGCGATGCCGCGCGCGCGCAACCGCACCGACTGGCGCATGGCCGTCTCGACCAGGGAATAGGTCGGCTGCCAGTGCTGCGTGGTGGAAGCCACGTCGTACAGGCCGCCGAACACGACCGCGGCGGCCACCACTGCCGCGCCGAGGCCCAGGGCAACCGTGGTGGCCGCGGCGACGAGGAGCACCGGTCTCTTGCGCATGAAGCCGCGATTCTGGCCCACGGCGGCGCAACTGCGGGCCAGAATGCGCCGATGCCGCCGCCCCGCCTTGCCGTCCCGCTTGCCCTGGCGCTGGCCGCGGGCGCCCCTGCCGCGCAGGAAAGCGGGCGCGTCGAGCGCGGCCGTGCGCTGCTCGCGCAGTACCAGTGCGGCGCCTGCCATACGATCCCCGGCGTGCCGGCCTCGCGCGGCCTGCTGGCGCCGCCGCTGGACGCGTGGCGCCACCGCAGCTACATCGCGGGGCGGCTGCCCAACCGTCCGGAAGTGCTGGCGCGCTGGATCGTCGCGCCGCAGTCGCTCGTGCCGGGCACCGCGATGCCCAGCATGGGCGTGTCGCCGCCGGAAGCCGAAGCGATGGCGGCCTACCTGATGTCGCTGGAGTGAGCGTGGGCGGCGTGATGCAGGCGGCCGGCGAAGCCGCACGATCGATCGAGACGGTGGCCTGGGTGCTGTTCATCGGCGGCGCGGCCATCCTCGCGGGCGTGATGCTGCTGCTGGCGCGGGCGCTGCGCCGGCCGCCCGGCGGCGTCCATGCGCGGCTGTGGGTGATCGGCGGCGGACTCGTGTTTCCCGGCGCGGTGCTGGCCGCGCTGTTCGCCTGGACGCTGCCGATGACGCCGTCGTGGAAGCCGGTCCCCGCACCGGGCGCGCTGGTGGTGCGGGTCACCGGCCACATGTGGTGGTGGGACGTGCAGTACGGCGACGCGGGGGTGCGTACCGCCAACGAGATCCGCATCCCGGTGGGGCGGCCGGTGTTCCTGGCGCTGGCCAGCGCGGACGTGATCCACAGCTTCTGGGTGCCGCAGCTCGCCGGCAAGCTCGACATGCTGCCCGGACGCATGCAGCACCTGCAGCTGAGCGCGGACCGCCCCGGCACCTACCGCGGCCAGTGCGCCGAATACTGCGGCGAGCAGCACGCCAACATGGCGCTGCAGGTGGTGGCGCTGCCGCCGGCGGAGTTCGACGCGTGGCTGGCCGCCCAGGCGCAGCCGGCGGTGGCGGCGCCCGCGCAGGAAGCGGGACGGCGCGCCTTCCTGGCGAATCGCTGCGATGCCTGCCATGCGGTGCGCGGGGTGACCGCGGACAGCCGGCTCGGGCCCGACCTGACCCACGTGGGCAGCCGGCTGCAGCTGGCGGCCGGGACGCTGCCGAACACGGCCGAGGGCAGGCGCGAGTGGATCGCCCACGTGCAGAAGGTGAAGGCCGGGGCGCGCATGCCTTCGTACGAGAAGCTCGGCGACGGGACGGTCGCGGCGATCGCGGACTGGCTGGGGGCGCTGCGGTGAACGCGGAGGCCCTGGGGCCCCGCGTGCGCGGGGATG
>DASWUI010000708.1:0-1701 GCA_036401715.1 Ramlibacter sp.
CATCCTCGGCGCCGTCGTCTCCTACTGGTCGTTCTCGCGCATGGTCAACATGTTCATGGACGAACAGATGCAGCAGCTGGCCACCGCGCTGTCGGACAACCGCGGCGCGCAGCCCGCGCCGCTGGATGCGGAGCGCGTGCACAAGTGGGGCGCGTACGTGGTGCAGACCTACGACGGCGGCGGCGCGCTGAAACTGAGCTCGTGGCCCGAGCTGAAGCTCGGCCTGCAGGCCGCGCCCGGCTTCCACCAGGTGCGGCAGGACGGGCGCACCTGGCGCGTGTACACGCTGCCCGCCTACGAGGCCGGCAGCCAGGCCGTGCAAGTCGTGCAGAGCGAGGGCTTTCGCGCCAAGCTGGCGGCGGAGCGCGCGGGCGCGGCGATCGCGCCCATCCTGCTGCTGCTGCCGCTGTCGATGTTCGCCTTGTGGTTCGTGGCACGCGCGATGTCGCGGGCGCTGCAGGACATCGGGCGGCAGGCCGCGCAGCAGGACGAGCACACCATCTCCGAGCTGTCCGTCAGGAACATCCCGAGCGAGATCGCGCCGCTGGTGGGCTCCTTCAACAGCCTGCTGCGCCGGCTGCGCGACGCCTTCGCCACGCAGCGCCGCTTCGTGCAGGACGCGGCGCACGAGCTGCGCACGCCGATCGCGGCGATCGGGCTGCAGGTGGAGAACATGCGGCAGCACGTCAACTGCGTCGAGGCGGCCGACCGCTTCGGCCAGCTGGAAGCGGGCGTGCGCCGCGCGCAGCGCCTGGTCGACCAGCTGCTGCGGCTGTCGCGGCAGGAGGCGGCGGGCGCCGACGGTCCCGCGATCGTGGACCTGCGCACGCAGCTGCGCGAGAGCATGAACACGCTGATCGGGCTGGCCGACCAGCGCAACATCGACCTGGGTTTCGTGGGCGCGGAGCACGCCAGCGGCCCCATCCCGCTGCATTGCGCGCCGGGTGACCTGCGCAGCCTGCTGGACAACCTGATCGAGAACGCGCTGCGCTACACGCCCGAAGGCGGCGTGGTGGACGTGCGGCTGCTGGAGGAGCAGGGTCGCGTGGCCGTGGAGGTGGTGGACACCGGCCCGGGCATCCCGCAGGAGCTGCTGCCGCGCGTGTTCGACCGCTTCTTCCGCGTGCCGGGCAACGGCACGAACGGCAGCGGCCTGGGGCTGGCCATCGCGCAGGCGGCGGCGCAGCGCTCGGGGCTGCTGCTCACGCTGCGCAACCGGCAGGACCGCAGCGGGCTGATCGCGCGCATCGAGGCCGCCGCCTGAGCGCTAATCCACAGCTAAGAAAGCGCTAAGGCTCGCCTAAAGGGCGGCACCTACAGTGAGTCTCACGGTGATGCAGGGGCGACGAGACACCCCGCGGCACCGGAGAAACCGATACCGACACTCACTGAAAGGACCCCGCCATGAACACCCGTTTCCTGCTCGCCACCCTCGCCATCGCCGCCTCCGCTACCGGTGCCGCCCGCGCCGACGACGCCGATGCCTCCCAGTACGTCATCAAGTTCGAAGGCCAGCGCACCCGCGCCGAAGTGATGGCCGAAGCCGCGCAGGTCTCCCGCACGCGCAGCATCGAGCCCGCCGGTTCGCGCGTCGCCGCGCCGCTGAAGTCCTCGCTGCAGGTGCAGGCCGTGCGCGCCGAGGCCGCAGAGGCGCTGCGCCTGGGCAAGATCCCCTCGGGCGAACTGAGCTTCTGAAGCGGC
>DASWUI010000709.1:0-2345 GCA_036401715.1 Ramlibacter sp.
CTGGAGCACGCGCTCGCCCATGTGACGACGTACGAGGAAGTGCTGGACGCACGCGAGGAAGTGCGCGAGCGCGTGCTGCCGGATGGCTCCATGCACCTGGTCTTCGAGGCCAACGAAAGCGCGGCGCGACTGCGCGTCGCCGGGCCGAGCTTGCGGCCCGCGATGCTGGTGATGCGCGGGCACGTCCGGGGACTGTCGGTGAAGCTCAAGCCCGGCGCCGCCCTCGCCCTCTTCGGCACCTCCGCGCACGAGATCGCCGACCGCGCGGTGCCGTGGGACGAGCTCGTGGGCGCGCGCCAGCGCGGGCTGCCCGAACGATTGCAGGAGGCGGACACGGACGCGCGGCGCGTCGCGCTGCTGACGCGGACGCTGCATGCCATGCTCGACGAGCTGGACGGGGCGGCCTTGCGCAAGGTGGTGCATGCCGCCGCCATGCTGCGCGGAGTCGCCGGTGTGCCCATTCCCAAGGCGGCGGACAGCGTCGGCCTGAGCGAGCGGCGCCTGCAGCAGCTGTTCCAGGCGCACGTGGGGCTGTCGCCGCGTGCCTGGCGGCGGCTGGCCCGCATCCACGATTGCGTGCGGCTGCTGCGCCGGGGCGAGCCCCTGCCCTGGGCGTCGGTGGCGGCGGAATGCGGCTTCTCCGACCAGTCGCACCTCAGCCACGAATTCCGCGCGATCTGCGGCCTCACGCCCGCGCAGTTCCTGCAACGCCGCGGAGCATCCCTCGTCCGTCACGCCCATGTCGACTCTGATGCACTCCCTGCCCGGCAAGCGTGAGCTGCGCCAGCAATTGCACGCGCTCGGCCTGCGCGCGGGCGACCTCGTGATGGTGCACGCCTCGCTGCGCGCGGTGGGTCCCGTGGCCGGTGGCCCCGCCACGCTGCTCGCCGCGCTGCTGGACTGCCTGGCGCCGGAGGGCACGCTGGCGGCCTACGCATCGTGGCAGCACTCCAGCTACGAAGCCACACTCAACGGCCGCCGGCTCCCGCCCGGGGAGCGACGCCGCTGGCCGGTGTTCGATCCGGCCAGCGCACCGCCTCCGTACGACGGCTTCGGCCAGTTCAACCGCTTCCTCTGCGCCCACCCGCAGGTGCGGCGCAGCGCGCACCCGGACGCGAGCATGGCGGCGATCGGCAGGCGCGCGGCGGAGCTCACGGCGGATCACGAACTCCTGGACGGCTACGGCCCTGCCTCGCCGTTCGGGCGCTTCGTGGAATGGGGCGGGCGCGTGCTCATGCTCGGCGCGCCGCCGGGAACGGTCACGGTGCTCCATGTGGCCGAGGCGCTCGCGCGCATTCCGGGCAGGCGCCGCGTGCGCTATGAAGTTCCGCTGCGCATCGATGGCGAGTGCTGCTGGCGGCCAGCGGAGGAGTTCGACACCAATGCCTTGCTCGACGTGTTCGAGGAAACCGGCTTCGACCCGATCGCGGCCATCGCCACCGACTACGTGGCGGAGGGCCGCGGCCTGCGCGGGCGCGTCGGCGACGCGAACTGCTGGCTGCTGGAGGCCCACGACCTCGTCGGTTTCGCGGTGCGCTGGCTGGAGAGCCGCTTCGGGCAAGGCGTGGCGACGCTGCCGGCCGCGGCGATGTCGAAACCGGCCGGCCTCGTTCCCTCGGGGCTCATGCAGGCACCCGGCGGCCCGCAGGAAAAGCAACCGATGCGAAAGGAACAACCGTGAGCAAGGTCTTCGTCAACATCGGGCTGAGCCTGGACGGCTACATGGCGCCGGAAGGAATGACGATGGGCAAGCCCGAGTACAAGAACTGGGGTGCGAAGTGGGGCGCGCTGATGGCCTGGATGCTCCACCAGAAGGCCTTCCGCGAACGGCTCAAGTTCGGACCCGGGGGCGAGACCGGCCCGGTCAACGACCTGGTCCGCAGCACCTTCGAGCGCATCGGCGCCAACATCATGGGCAAGCGCATGTTCGACCAGGGCGAGGTCGCCTGGCCGGAGGAGGCCCCGTTCCACACGCCGGTCTACGTCCTGACCCACGAGCGGCGCGAGCCCTGGATGCGCCCCGGCGGGACCACCTTCCACTTCGTCAACGACGGGCCGGAACGTGCGCTGGAGCTGGCGCGGGAAGCCGCGGGCAGCCGTGACGTTCGCATCGCGGGTGGCGCGGACGTGATCCAGCAGTACCTGAACCTGGGCGCGCTCGACGAGCTGGAAATCGCCCTGGCACCCGTGATGTTCGGCGGCGGGCGGCGCCTCTTCGAGAACCTGCGCGAGCCCCTGCCGCGCTTTCGGATCGACAAGGTTCTGGATGGTCCAGACGCGACGCACCTGCGTTATGTGCGGCAGTGAAAGGAATGCAAATGGCAAGCAAGAACACGATCTGTCTC
>DASWUI010000710.1:0-7489 GCA_036401715.1 Ramlibacter sp.
TCGCTGACGTCGAGGGCGTCGTCTTGCATGTTCATCCTTTGAGCAGGAGCTCCTCCGCATTGGCCAGCGGCTCCGGCCGGCCGAGGAGCACCAGGGTGTCGCCGTCCTCGAGGGCGGGATCGGTGGCGGGGTCGATGGTGCGGCCGTTGCTGCGGCGCAGGCTCACCACGCGCACGCCTTCGCGGCCCAGGCGCAGCTGGCTGAGCGCGCGCCCCAGCGTGCCGGCGCCCAGGGGCAGCGTGACCGTGGCCAGGCGCTCCTGGTCCAGGTCCAGCCCGGTGGGGTCGTCGGAGCCGTGGAAGTAGCCGCGCAGCATGCTGTAGCGCGCCTCGCGCTGCTCCTGCACCAGCCGGATCACGCGGCGCATCGGCACGCCCACCAGGGCCAGCGCGTGGCCGGCCAGCATCAGCGAGCCTTCCAGCGTCTCCGGCACCACTTCGGTGGCGCCCGCCTGCCGCAGCTTGTCCAGGTCCAGGTCGTCCTGGGTACGCACGATCACCGGCACGGCCGGCGAATGCGAGCGCACGGTTCCCAGCACCTTCAGCGCGCCCGCCACGTCCAGGTAGGTGATCACGACCGCGCTGGCGCGCACCAGGCCCGCGGCCACCAGCGCCTGCAGGCGCGAGGCATCGCCGAACACCACCGAGTCGCCGGCCGCCGCGGCCTGCCGCACGCGGTCGGGGTCGAGGTCCAGCGCGATGTAGGGGATGGCCTCCTGCTCCAGCATGCGCGCCATGTTCTGGCCGCAACGCCCGTAGCCGCAGATGATCACGTGCCGGTTGGTGTTGATCGACTTGCGCGCGATATTGGTCATCTGCAGCGACTGCAGCATCCATTCGCTGGCCACCAGCTTCATGACGATGCGGTTGCTCCACTGGATCAGGAAGGGCGTGGCCAGCATGGACACCACCATGCTGGCCAGGATCGCGTTGAGCAGGATCGAGGGCACCAGCTGGTGCTGGCGGGCCAGCGACAGCAGCACGAAGCCGAATTCACCCGCCTGCGCCAGGTACAGCCCGGTGCGCAGCGACACGCCCATGGAGGCGCCGAACAGCCGGGTGAGCCCGGTCACCAGCAACAGCTTGAACAGCACCGGGATGGTGACCAGCACCAGCACCAGCGCCCAGTGGTCGGCGATCGGCCGCCAGTCCAGCAGCATGCCCACGGTGATGAAGAACAGCCCCAGCAGCACGTCGTGGAAAGGGCGGATGTCGGCCTCCACCTGGTGCTTGTATTCGGTCTCGGAGATCAGGATGCCGGCGATGAAGGCGCCCAGCGCGAGCGACAGGCCCGCCAGCTCGGTCAGCCACGCCAGCCCCAGCGTCACCAGCAGCAGGTTCAGCACGAACAGTTCGTCGCTCTTGCGGCGCGCCACCAGCGTGAGCCACCAGCGCATGAGGCGCTGGCCGCCCACCAGCAGCAGCGCGATCAGGGCCGCCGCCTTCAGCGCCGCGATCCCCAGCTCGCGCAGCAGCACTTCCGGCGGGCTGCCCAGGGCCGGGATCAGCACCAGCAGCGGCACCACCGCCAGGTCCTGGAACAGCAGCACGCCCATCACGCGCTTGCCGTGCTCCGTCTCCAGCTCCAGCCGGTCGGACATCAGCTTGACGACGATCGCCGTGGAACTCATGGCCAGCGCGCCGGAGAGCGCCAGCGCCGTCTGCCAGCTCATGGGCCAGACCTGCGGCAGCAGCCAGGACAGCGCGATGGAGCCGAGCGTCCCCGGCACGATGGTGAACAGCACCTGCGACAGGCCCAGGCCGAACACGTGCGTGCGCATGGCGCGCAGCTTGGAGATGTTGAACTCCAGGCCGATCACGAACATCAGGAACACCACCCCGAACTCCGCCAGGTGGCGCACGCTCTCGGAATCCTCCGCCATGCCCAGGGCGTTGGGCCCGATCACCACCCCGACGGCCAGGTAGCCGAGCATGGGCGGCAGCCGCAGCAGCCGGCACAGCACCACGCCCAGCACGGCGGCCAGGAGATAGAGCAGCGTCAGCTCGAGCTGGGTCATGCCCCCGATGCTACTGTCCCGAAACGACGGACCGATAAAATCCGGAAATGAGCTTCGACCGCACGCGCGCCCTGCGCCTGGCCCAGGAAACCTTCGACATCGAGGCCGCGGCGGTGCAGGGGCTCAAGGCGCGCACCGGCGCGGCCTTCGCCGAGGCGGTGGCCGCCATCCTGAACCTGCGCGGGCGGGTGGTGGTGATGGGCATGGGCAAGAGCGGCCACGTGGGGCGCAAGATCGCCGCCACCCTGGCCTCCACCGGCACCCCCGCCATGTTCGTGCACCCGGCCGAGGCCAGCCACGGCGACCTGGGGATGATCAAGGCCATCGACCTGGTGCTGGCCATCTCCAACGGCGGCGAGAGCGACGAGATCACGGTGATCCTGCCGGTGCTCAAGCGCCTGGGCGTGCCCATGGTGGCCATGACCGGCAACCCCGCCTCCACGCTGGGCCGGCACGCCGACATCGTCCTGGACAGCGGGGTGGAGAAGGAAGCCTGCCCGCTGAACCTCGCGCCCACCGCCAGCACCACCGCGCAGCTGGCGCTGGGGGACGCGCTGGCCGTGGCCCTGCTCGATGCGCGTGGCTTCAAGTCCGAGGACTTCGCGCGCTCGCACCCCGGTGGCGCGCTGGGGCGCAAGCTGCTCACCCACCTGAGCGACGTCATGCGCAAGGGCGAGGCCGTGCCGCGCGTCGGCCCCGACACCCTGTTCGCCGACCTGATGCGCGAGATGAGCGCCAAGGGCCTGGGCGCCTCCGCCGTGGTGGACGAGGGCGGCCGCGTGTTGGGCATCTTCACCGACGGCGACCTGCGCCGGCTGATCGAGAAGGGCGTGGACCTGCGGGCCATGCGGGCGCGCGAGGTGATGCACCCGGGCCCCAAGACGATCCGCGACGACGCCCTGGCCGCCGAGGCGGCGCAGCTGATGGAGCAGCACCGCATCACCAGCGTGCTGGTGGTGGACACCGAAGGCAGGCTGGTCGGCGCCGTCAACAGCAACGACCTGATGCGCGCGAAGGTCATCTGATGACCGCGCCCGCCCTGAGCTTTCCCCCCGAGACGCTGCTGGCCGCGCAGGGCATCCGCGTGGCCTTCTTCGACGTCGACGGCGTCATGACCGACGGCGGCATCCTCTTTTCCGACGAGGGCGAGACGCTCAAGCGCTTCCACATCCTGGACGGCCTGGGCCTCAAGCTGCTGCAGCGCGCCGGCATCACGCCGGTGGTGATCACCGGCCGCGACTCCAAGCCGCTGCGCCGGCGGCTGGAGGCGCTGGGCGTCGCGCACGCCCACTACGGCACCGAGGACAAGCGGCCGGCGGCGGAGAAGACGCTGGCGGCGCTCGGCTTCGACTGGTCGCAGGCCGCGGCCATGGGCGACGACTGGCCCGACCTGCCGGTGCTGCGCCGCTGCGCCTTCGCGGCGGCGCCGCCCCATGCCCACATCGAGGTGCGCGCCGCCGCCCGCTACGTGACGCAGGCCGCGGCCGGCCAGGGCGCGGCACGCGAATTCTGCGACCTGCTGCTGGTGGCCTCGGGGCAGTACGCCCAGCTGCTGGAGGCGTACCGGTGAGCGGGGTGCGCGGTTTCGGCCGCGCATGGGACCGCATCAGCATCTACCTGCCGGTGATCCTGATGGGCCTGCTGGCGCTGGGCACCTACTGGCTGGCGCACAGCACGCCGGGGCTGTCGCCCACCTTCGGGACGCGGCCGCCCGTCCACGAGCCCGATTACTTCCTGCGTGGCTTCTCCGTGAAGTCCTTCGACCCCAACGGGCGCCTGAAGAACGAGATCCACGGCACCGAGGCGCGCCACTACCCGGACACCGACACGATGGAGATCGACCAGCCGCGCATCCGCTCCTACGACGAGAAGGGCGCGCTGACGGTGGCCACCGCGGAGCGCGCGATCAGCAACGCGGACGGCTCGCAGGTGCAGCTGATCGGCAATGCGGTGGTCACGCGCGAGGCGCCCAAGACCAACGGCGTGGCGCCGCCGCGGCTGGAGATCCGCGGCGACTTCCTGCACGCCTTCATGGACGAGGAGCGGGTGACCTCCAACAAGCCGGTGACGCTCAAGCGCGGCAACGACGTGTTCCAGGCCGACAGCATGGAATACGACAACCTCGACCGCGTGCTGGAGCTGCGCGGCCGGGTGCAGGGCACGCTGCAGCCGCGCGTGACGCGCTGAGGCATGGCGCCGCTGGCCTTCATCACGGGCGCATCGAGCGGCATCGGCCAGGCGCTGGCGGCACGCTACGCGCGGGCCGGCTTCCGGCTGGCGCTGGTGGCGCGGCGCACCGCCGAGATCGAGCAGTGGGCGCGGGCCCAGGGGCTCGCCGCGGAGCGTTGGCGCGTGTACGGGGCGGACGTGGCGCAGGTCGACAGCATCGTGGCCGCCGGCCAGGCCTGCATCGCGCAGCAGGGGCTGCCGGACGTCGTGATCGCGAATGCCGGGATCAGCATCGGCATGGACACCGCCGAGCGCGAGGACCTGGAGGTCATGGCCCGCACCTTCGCCACCAACGTGACGGGGCTGGCGGCGAGCTTCCATCCCTTCGTCGCGGCGATGCGCGCGCGCGGCAGCGGCGCGCTGGTGGGCATCGGCAGCGTCGCCGGCATCCGCGGCCTGCCCGGGCACGGGGCCTATTGCTCCAGCAAGGCGGCGGTGATCAGCTACTGCGAATCGCTGCGCGGCGAACTGCGGCCCAGCGGGGTGAAGGTGGTGACCATCGTGCCGGGTTACGTGGACACGCCGCTGACCCGGCAGAACCGCTACGGCATGCCCTTCCTGATGCAGCCGCAGGATTTCGCCGACGCCGCTTTCCGCGCGATCGCGGCGGGGCGCAGCTACCGGGTGATCCCGTGGCAGATGGGGGTGGTGGCGAAGCTGCTGCGGGCGTTGCCGGATCCGCTGTTCGACCGCCTGCTGGCCGGGCGGCCGCGCAAGCACCGGCAGGGGGAGCGCTGACGCGCGCGGTGCGCGCAGCGAACCCCAGCAAAAAGGCTCCCGAAGGAGCCTTTCGTCATTCCAGCGCGGGAAGATCAGTAGCTGCCGCCACCGCCATACCCACCACCGCCGCCGCCACCGCCACCCGAGCGGCCACCGCCGCGCGGGCCGGCGCCGTAGGGGCTGCGGAAGCCGCCGTCCTGGCCGCCACCGCCGCCATAGCCGCCGCCGCCTTCGCGACGGCCACCACCGCCGCCGCCGTAGCCGCCGCCGCCTTCACGACGGCCGCCACCACCACCGCCACCCCCGTAGCCGCCGCCGCCACCGCCGCCGAAGCCGCCGGTGCGCGGACGGTTCTCCATCGGCCGGGCTTCGTTGACGACCACGCTGCGGCCGCCCATGGACTGGCCGTTCATGCCGTTGATGGCTGCCTGCGCTTCGGCGTCGCTGCCCATTTCGACGAAACCGAAGCCCTTGGAGCGGCCGGTCTCGCGTTCCATCATGACCTTGGCGCTGGTGACCTGGCCGAACTGGCTGAACGCCTCTTCGAGGTCGCTGTCACGCACTTGGTAGGGCAGGTTGCCTACGTACAGTTTATTGCCCATCTACAGGGACTCCTGACAAAAACAATGAAACACGGAGAGCATGGAGTCCCAAGAACGCATTCAAGCAAAAAAGCGACGCGAAAGGCACCTGTTCACCGCAACCCGCGTGTCGAGACGGACCACGCAAAGTCATTATGGAGCAGATCATTGCGGTGGTGGCAAGGGGTCTGCCCCCCAGGAAAAGTGAAAAAGTCAACGTCCGGCGGGCTGCCGCGGACATGAAAAAAGGGCCCCGGGGGCCCTTTTCGTCCATCGCTGCGAAGCGAAGCAGATCAGTAACGGTCGCGGCCACCGCCGCCGTAGCCGCCGCCACCGCCGCCTTCGCGACGGCCGCCGCCGAAGCCGCCACCACCGCCGCCGCCGCCGAAACCACGGCCGCCACCGCCGCCGCCGCCACCGAAGCCGCCGCCACCGGAGCGGGGCTCCATCGGACGGGCTTCGTTGACCACCAGGGCACGGCCGCCGTGCTGCTGGCCGTTCATGCCGGCGATCGCGGCTTGCGCCTCGGCCGGGCTGCCCATCTCGACGAAACCGAAGCCCTTGGAGCGGCCGGTGTCACGCTCCATCATGACCTTGGCGGAGGTGACAGTGCCGAACTGGCTGAAAGCCTGTTCCATGTCGCTGTCGCGGAAAGAGTAGGGAAGATTCCCCACGTAGAGTTTGTTGCCCATTGAATGGACTCCTGGAAAAAAGCGCTAAACAAAGCGATGGAGTCCGCAAGACGCAATCAAAAACCGCGAGACCGACTAAACACCGCAAACCTGCGGCCCCCCATGGGACCACGGGACGCATTATGCGCGCGGTTTGCATTTGGCGTGAAGAGGGGCCCATTTCCGGGCCCGCGGCCGCGCCAAATGGTGGCTGGCCGCCACACATCCGGCACCCATGGGCCTACCAGTTCACCTCGCGCTCGGGGGTGGAGCCGATCCGGTGGATGGCCAGGTCGGCGCCCTGGAATTCCTCCTCGGCCGACAGGCGCAGGCCCATGGCCAGCTTGATCAGGCCGTACACCGCGAAGCCGGCCGCCAGCGCCCAGGCCACCCCCAGCAGGCTGCCGATCAACTGGGCGCCCAGGCTCACGCCGCCCAGTCCGCCCAGGGCCTTGCTGCCGAAGATGCCGGCGGCGACGCCGCCCCACAGGCCGCACAGGCCGTGCAGCGGCCAGACACCCAGCACGTCGTCGATCCTCCAGCGGTTCTGGGTCAGGGTGAACATGACCACGAAGATGGCGCCGGCGCCGCCGCCCACCGCCAGTGCCCCCAGCGGGTGCATCAGGTCGCTGCCCGCGCACACGGCCACCAGCCCCGCCAGCGGGCCGTTGTGCACGAAGCCGGGGTCGTTCCGGCCGAGGAGCACGGCCGCCAGCGTGCCGCCCACCATGGCCAGCAGCGAGTTCACCGCCACCAGGCCCGACACCTTGTCGATGGTCTGCGCGCTCATCACGTTGAAGCCGAACCAGCCGACGGTGAGCACCCACGCACCGAGCGCGAGGAAGGGGATGTTGGACGGTGGGTGGGCCGAGATCGCGCCGTCCTTGCGGTAGCGGTTGCTGCGCGCGCCCAGCAGCACCACCGCCGGCAGCGCCAGCCAGCCGCCCACGGCATGCACCACGATCGAGCCGGCGAAATCGTGGAACTCCTCGCCGGTGAGCCCCTTGATCCAGGCCTGGATGCCGAAGCGCTGGTTCCAGGCGACGCCCTCGAACAGCGGGTAGACCACGCCCACGATCACGGCCGTGGCCCGGAGCTGCGGGCCGAAGCGCGCGCGCTCGGCAATGCCGCCGGAGATGATGGCCGGGATGGCGGCGGCGAAGGTGAGCAGGAAGAAGAACTTCACCAGCTCGTAGCCGTTGCGCGTGACCAGCTGGTCGGCGCTGACCAGGAAGGTGGTGCCGTAGGCCACCGCGTAGCCCACGAGGAAG
>DASWUI010000711.1:0-4704 GCA_036401715.1 Ramlibacter sp.
GGTGCCGCCGACCAGGCACAGCGTTTCGCAGCGGGTGTAGACGAACTCCACCACCGTCACGTCGCGGCCGTTGGCCAGCAGCGCGCGCAGGTCCCGTGCCGGCACCGCGGGACCCTGCACCGGCACCGCCGGAGCGGGCACCGGCGCCCGCGCCACCTCGAGCCGGCGCGCGTCCTCCTCGGTCCAGGCCTGGAAGCCGTGCGTGAGGCGCGTGGCCGCGGCCCAGGACGCCCACAGCAGCACGAGGCACAGCAGGGCGGTGCGCAACATCAGCGCGCGGCCGCCTTGTTGCGGCCGTGGAAGCGCAGCGGCGTCACGCGCGAGGACGCGGGCGGCGGCGGCAGCACGTCGGCCAGCGTGTGGCCGTCCAGGTATTCCATGAAGCTGCGCAGCGCGCCGTCCATCACGCCGGTGAGCTTGCAGTTGCCGTGCAGCATGCAGCTGTGGCCGGTGGCGAAGCACTCCACGATGAAGAAGTCCGGCTCCATGGTGCGTACCACGTCGCCCAGCACGATCTGCGACGCGGGGCGTCCCAGGCGGATGCCGCCCCCCTTGCCGCGCGTCGTCTCGAGCCAGCCGTCCTGCGCCAGCTGGTTGGTGATCTTCATCAGGTGCGTCTGCGAGATGTCGTAGGCGGCCGCCACCTCGGCGATGGTGCAGAGGCGCTCCGGCCGCTGGGCCACGTACATCAGCAGCCGGATGGCGTAGTCGGTCATGCGCGCGAGCCGCATTGCAGGTCCTCGTGTTCTAGGGCGATCGGCCGGCGAGCGCCGAGAGCTCGGCGCCGCCGCTGAAGGGCTTGTCCCGCGGATTGTGCTTGCGCTCGGCGGCGAACAGGGCGGCATCCATCGGCGGGGCCTGGTTGGACCAGCTTGCCCGCACGTAGTTCGCCACCGCCGCCAGCTCGGCATCGCCCAGGCGCGAGAAGCCGGGCATGGCGCCCTTGTACGTGGCGCCCTTCACCTGCAGCTCGCCCTCCACGCCGTGCAGCAGGATGTTGGCCAGCACGCGCGGCTCGCCCTGCACCCATTCCGAGCCCGCGAGCGGCGGGAACACGCCGGCCACGCCGGTGCCGCCGGCCTGGTGGCAGGCGACGCAGTTGGCCGCGTACACCTGCTTGCCGTCCACGGCGCCGGTGCTTGCGGCCGGGCGCAGGTCGGCCAGGGTGCGCTGGTCGCCCAGCCCCGCGTATCCGAAGGGCTCGGAGAACAGGATGTAGCCGGCACCGGCCAGCACCATCGCCAGCGTGACGCCGGCCACGGCCAGCGGAATGGGCTGGCTGCGCTCGACGGGGTCGGCGGTCTCGCGCAGTTGCGCCGGCGTCGGCGCGGGAGCGTGCGTAGGCATGTCGGTCTCTTTCCCTTCAGGGCCGCACCGGCGCGGGCAGCACCGGATAGGTGTGGTCCAGGGCCAGCAGGTATTTCACCAGGTCCACCGCCTCGGGGCGGGGTACCACCACCTTGCCTTCGGGCGGTGCATAGCCGGGCGGCAGCGTGAGCGGCTGTTCGCCTTCACGCCGGGCCTCGGCCGCGTCCTTCACCGAGAACAGGTAGGGGTAGGACGGCATGATCGAGTCCTGCACGTAGGCGCGCGGCTGGTACAGGTGGCCGAGCTGTCAGTCCTTGCTGGGCTGGCGGGCGCCGATGTTGAACAGGTCCGGGCCCGTGCGCATGCTCCCCAGCAGGTGCGGCTTGTCGTACACGTAGTCCCCGGGCACGGAGGCGCGGCCCCAGCCGCGTTGCTGGTCGGGGCCCAGCGAGCGGTCGCGCGGCTGCTGGCTGTGGCAGTAGACGCAGCCGTTGGCCACGTACACCTCGCGGCCGCGCAGCTGCGCATCGCTATAGGGCTTCAGCCCCGGAGGCGGCGCGACGTCGCGCACCTGCAGGTAGGGCATCACGACCAGCGCCGCGGTGGCGACGCCCAGGGCGACCATCGCGCCGGAGGCCAGCTTGACTTCATTTTCCATAGGACAGCTCCAGCTCGCGCGAGCGCACGTGCCCGAACAGGGCGGCGCCCGTGCGCATCGGCCCGAAGCGCAGGGCCATGGCCATGAAATGGCCGACGAAGACCAGGTGGCTGGCGAGCATCAGCGCGCCCCCGACGGAGCGCCAGTGCAGGTAGGGCAGGGTGAGCGTCACCGACTCCATGAAGCTGCGCGCCGGGTCCAGCATGGCCAGGCCCTGCAGCCAGCCGCCGACGGTGAGGGCGACGAAGTAGATCGTGATGCCCACGGCCGCCAGCCAGAAGTGCAGGGTGACCAGGCGCGGATACGGCCACTCCCAGTTCAGCACGCGCGGCAGCATGAAGTAGATGGCGCCGAACAGCACCATGCTGACGAAGCCGTAGGCGCCCAGGTGCGCGTGGCCGACGGTGTAGTGCGTGAAGTGCGTGACGGCGTTGACGCTGCGCAGCGCCTCCATCGAACCCTGCAGCGAGGACGCCAGGTACACCAGGCCGCCGAACATCATGAAGCGCAGCGTGGGCGACCAGCGCGCCAGGTGCATGCGCCCCTTGAGCGTGCCGGCCATGTTGATGGTGAAGGCGATGACCGGGATCACCATCATCAGGCTCTGCACGATGGACAGGGTGACCAGCCAGCCCGGCACCGGGCCGCCGATCAGGTGGTGGCCGCCGACCTGGCCGTAGAAGAAGGCCAGCGTCCAGAAGCCCAGGATCGACAGGTTGTACGAGCGCACCGGCCGCCCGATGATCTTGGGCAGGAAGTAGTAGATGGCGCCCACGCTCACCGGCGTGAACCACAGGCCCAGCACGTTGTGGCCGTACCACCAGTTGGTGGTGGCCTGCTGCACGCCGGTGTGCACGCCGGGCAGCTTGGCGACGATGAACAGCAGCGTCACCCACAGCAGCGCCGCCACCAGGTACCACACGCTCACGTACAGGTGTTCGGCCTTGCGGTTCACCAGCGTGAACAGCACCGGCAGGATGATCATCGCCAGGCCGGCGGCCATGAAGATGCCGATCTGCCAGGGGATCTCCAGGTACTCCATGCCGTCGCTCCAGCCCACCGCGATGGCGCCTATGCCCGCCGCGATGCCGGTGTTGATCAGGGCGCCGCCCAGAAGCGTCCACACGGCGCCGCGCAGTTCCGTGCGCAGCAGGCGGGGCAGCAGCCACAGGATCAGGCCCAGCGCCGCGTTCGTGATCCAGCCATAGAGCACCGCGGTGAGGTGCACCGTGCGCATCCGCCCGAAGGTCATCCAGCCTTGCTGCACCAGCCAGTCGGGCGCATGCAGCTTGATGGAGGAGACCAGGCCTGCCGTGGAGCCTAGCAGCAGCCAGAAGCAGGCGAAGGCCGCGAACATGAAGACGGGGAAGGCGCTGGAGCGGTCGGCCAGCACGCGCGCGGCGAGTTCGCCGGCGTCCGTGGCTGCCGCTTCCGGCGTGTCGGCGGCGCGCTGCAGCGATTGCTGCCCGCTCGCCGGGAGCGCCGGGTCGTCCACCCGGCCCACTTCGCCACGCGCGAAGATCACCGAGGCGGCCGCCGGGTTCTCCACCAGCAGGCCCTTGCGCAGCGACCAGATGAAGCCGAACAGGCCGAGGATGGAAAGCAGGAAGGCTGCCAGCAGGCTGAGGATGGCGCTGTCCATCACGCGTGTCCTTCCTGCGTGCGCGTTTCGCGGGCGAGCTGGTAGCCGTACCAGAGGCTTTCGGCGATGCGCTCGGCGAGATCGTTGGCGCGTTCCGCCATCGGGGCGTTGCCCAGGGTGGCGGTGGTCTGCCGGAACAGCGCGAGCCAGCGCTGGAACAGCTCCACGCTCAGGCCGGGCAGGGCCGCGTGCTTGGGCATGGGCGCGCCGCGGAAGCGCGCGGTGCCGCGCAGCGCGCCCGACCAGAAGTCCACCATCGTCGGCAGGTGCCGGTCCCAGTCGCGCACGTGTTCCTCGAACACGGGGCCGAGCACCGCGTCGTCGCGCACGTTCGCATAGAAGCCCTGCACCAGGCGGGTCACTTCTTCTTCGGTACAGAGGTCGGGGGTGGGCATGCGGCTTCTCCAGGTTGCGAAAACGGCGCGGATTATAAGATGTAGAAATTATTCATCTTAAAGCCCGCCGCATCCCGGGGTCTTCGAGGCCAAAGGACGCCCAACAACGTCACTGCGGGAAGGGTCACTGCCAGGATTGCGCCGTTCCTTGCCTACAATAACATTCATCAATTACTCATGTTAAACCAGCCATGAAGCGCGCCACCGAGCTGATGCCGCTGTCCCGGGAGCACCACGAGGCCCTGGTGCTGGCCCGCCGCGCCTGCGAGCCGCAGCGCGCGGATCCCGCCGCGCTGCGCGAGCAGGTGCTGCGCCGCTGGGGCGAGCAGTTCGAGCCGCACTTCGCCGCCGAGGAACAGGTGCTGCTGCCCGCGCTGGACGCAGCCGGCGCCCTCGCCGAAGCGGGCGCCGCCCGCGAGGACCACGCCCACCTGCGGGCCCTGGTGCAAGGACTGCGCGAGGGGACACCCGGCTGCCTTGGCGCATGGGGGGAGGCGATGCGCGCCCACGTGCAGTGGGAAGAGCGCCACCTGTTTCCCCTCGCGGAGCAACTGCTCGACCTGGCGCACATCGGCCGCGCCCTGCACGACGAAACACACCCCACAGCATGAACACCGCCACGCCCACCAGCTTCCCCGAATTCTTCGACGACGCGCCCGTCCTGCGCCTGCAGGACCCGCTGGCCGGCTTCCTCGGCGCCG
>DASWUI010000712.1:0-10158 GCA_036401715.1 Ramlibacter sp.
ATGCTCACGGTGGACATCCCGACGCTCGTGCTCTGGGCGATGGAAGACTCCGCGCTGCTGCCGGAACTGGTGGACGGCCTGGCGGAGTACGTCCCCCGGCTCTCGCTGGAGAAGGTGCCCGGCGCCTCGCACTGGATCGTGCACGAGCAGCCCCGGCTGGTGGCGCAGCGCCTGGGCGCCTTCCTGCGTCAGTAGACCGGCGGCTCGCCGGGCGGGCGGGTCTTGAAGCGCTTGTGCACCCAGTAGTACTGCGAGGGCATCTCGTCGATGTATTCCTGCAGGCGCAGGTTCATCAGCGCCGTGTCGGCCTCGACGTCGCCGCTGGGAAACCCCGCCCAGGACTCGTACACGCGCACCTCGTAGCCGTTGCGTCGCATGCGGGTGATGACCGGCACCACCTTGGCCTTGCCGAGCCGCGCGAAGCGCGACAGCGAAGGCACCGTCGCCGCGGGCACGCCGTAGAAGGGCACGAAGATCGACTCCTCGGGCCCGAAGTTCATGTCCGGCAGCAGGTACATGATGTCCCCCGCGCGCAGGGCGGAGATGATCTCGCGCACGCCCTCGTTGCGGCTCATCGGCCGCGGGTTGTTGCCGAAGCGGTGGCGCCCCTTGAGCACCCAGGCATCCACCACCGGGTTGCTCTGGCGCGTGTAGATGCCGATCATGCGGCGCGGCTGCTGCTGCGTCAGGCCCGTCACGCCGGCGTCCAGGCCCACGAAGTGCGGGGCGAACACGATCGTCGGCTCGTTGCCCGCGAGCTCGCGCAGCGCCCCGGTGAGCACCACCCGCCGCCGCACCACCTCCGGGTCGGCGTGCCACAGCCAGGCGCGGTCCAGGAAGGACTGCGCCACGTGCACGAAGGTTTCGCGCGCCACCCGGCGCCGCCGCGCCTCGTTCCACTGCGGGAAGCACAGGCGCAGGTTCACCTCCACCACCCTGCGCCGCGACCAGACCACCGCGTAGAGCAGCAGCCCCAGGGCCGCGCCCAGCGCGCGCACCCAGGGCAGCGGCAGCGGCGCGATCAGGCGCATGAACAGGATGCCGAGGTGGCTGATCACGAAACGGGCTCCTCGCGCGGCTGCTTGTAGCGCGCATATCCCCACAGGTACTGGGTCGCTCCGGCGCGCACCAGGCGCTCCATCGCGGCATTCACTTGGGCCGCGGCCTCGCCCGGCTCGCGCGACAGCTCGCCGGCCAGGCGTTCCACCCGCACCCGGTAGCCGCGGCCGGCCGGCAGCCGCTCGCCCCAGACGACCAGCACGGCCGCGCCGGTCTGCTGCGCCAGCCGGCCCGGCAGCGTCATGGTGTACGCCTCGCGCCCGAAGAAGGGCGCCCACGCGCCCAGCCCCCGGGGCGGCACCTGGTCCGGCAGCAGGCCCACGGCCTGGCCGGCCTTGAGGGCGCGCAGCATCTGGCGCACGCCCGCCAGCGTGGTCGGCACGGCGCTCATGTTCGGCCGGTCGCGCGAGGTGGCGACCAGCTCCTGCAGCCAGGGCTTGCGCGCCGGCCGGTAGAGCACGGTGATCGGGCCGAAGCGCGCGGCATAGGCCTGCGCCGTCACCTCGAAGCAGCCCAGGTGGGGGGTCAGGAAGAGGATGCCCCGGCCTTCGGCCAGCAGCCCGGCGATCAGCTCCGGATGCTCCCACTCGACCGGGGGCATGCGCCCGAACCACAGGCGCGGCGTTTCCATCAGCAGCTTGCCCGCTTCCGCCACCGCCCCGCGCACCTGCGCGAAGCCGTAGCCCGCCTGGCGCGCGTTCTCGAGGAAGCGGCGCCTGTAGGTGGGCGACAGCAGGAAGGCCAGCCAGCCGGCTGCCGCGCCGAGGACGTGCAGCAGGGGCAGGGGCCATCCCGAAAGCAGTTGGAAGATGGATTTCACGCGGGTTAGAATTTGCGCGTCGCCGAGTTACGGAACTACTTGCAGGGCGACCCTAAAAAAATCTGCTAAAGCGTTCGCCCGAGCTCCGGCTGAAGGCAACGCGCCTTCCAGTCAAACCAACGGAGTTTATTCAAATGGCGAACGATTTCCTCTTCACGTCCGAATCCGTGTCCGAAGGCCACCCGGACAAGGTGGCCGACCAGATCTCGGACGCGATCCTGGACGCGATCTTCCAGCAGGACCCGCGCAGCCGCGTGGCGGCCGAGACCCTGACCAACACGGGCCTGGTGGTCCTGGCCGGCGAGATCACGACCAACGCCCACGTGGACTACATCCAGACCGCGCGCGACACGATCAAGCGCATCGGCTACGACAACACCGAGTACGGCATCGACTACAAGGGCTGCGCGGTGCTGGTGGCGTACGACAAGCAGTCGAACGACATCGCCCAGGGCGTGGACCACGCGTCCGACGACCACCTGAACACCGGCGCCGGCGACCAGGGCCTGATGTTCGGCTACGCCTGCGACGAGACGCCGGTGCTGATGCCCGCGCCGATCTACTACGCCCACCGCCTGGTGGAGCGCCAGGCGCAGCTGCGCAAGGACGGCCGCCTGCCCTTCCTGCGCCCCGACGCCAAGAGCCAGGTGACCATGCGCTACGTGGACGGCAAGCCGCACAGCATCGACACCGTGGTGCTTTCGAGCCAGCACGCCCCCGAGATGAGCGACGGCCACAAGATGAAGCCGGCCTTCGTCGAGGCGGTGATCGAGGAAATCATCAAGCCGGTGCTTCCCAGGGAGTGGCTGAAGGAAACCCGCTACCTGATCAACCCGACGGGCCGCTTCGTCATCGGCGGCCCGCAGGGCGACTGCGGCCTGACCGGGCGCAAGATCATCGTCGACACCTACGGCGGCGCCTGCCCGCACGGCGGCGGTGCCTTCTCCGGCAAGGACCCGTCCAAGGTGGACCGCTCGGCCGCCTACGCGGCGCGCTACGTGGCCAAGAACATCGTGGCCGCGGGCCTGGCCAAGCAGTGCCAGATCCAGGTGGCGTACGCGATCGGCGTGGCCAAGCCGATGAACGTGACCGTCTACACGGAAGGCACCGGCGTCATCCCCGACCACAAGATCGCCGAGCTGGTGCACGAGCACTTCGACCTGCGGCCGAAGGGCATCATCCAGATGCTGGACCTGCTGCGCCCCATCTACCAGAAGACCGCCGCCTACGGCCACTTCGGCCGCGAGGAGCCGGAGTTCACCTGGGAACGGACGGACAAAGCGCAGGCGCTGCGTGCAGCGGCCGGCCTCAAGTAACCGTCATCCCCGCGCAGGCGGGGACCCAAGGCGTTGAAAACACGAAGGGGCGCAGTGCGCCCCTTCTCCATTGGAAGACCCAGGGTTCCCGCCTGCGCGGGAACGACGGGGTCTCGCCCCTGTCCCTACTGCGTCACCGCCGCCGTCGTCTGCCGCTCGTACTCCTGCCGCTTCATCGTCACGTAGGTGTTGCGGTCCATCTCGCGCAGTTGCGCCGGATAGCGCTCGGTGCCGCTGAACCACGCGTTGATGCGCCTGTCGACGCGCTGCGCCTGCGGCGCGTCCATCGTGTCCAGGTAGGCGTCGATCGCCAGGTAGTAGCGCATCGCGTTGCGCTCCACCGCGCCGCGCACGCCGCCGGTCGTGAAGCCCTGCTTGTTGGCCCCCGCCGTCGCCAGGTAGGCCTGCATCGCGAAGCGGCCGGCGCCGCCGAAGCCGTACGCGTAGCGCATGTGCATGAAGGTCTTGCCGCCGTCGACGGGAACCGCCTCCACCGTGATCCGGTAGTCCCGCGTGCCGAAGGGGCCCCTGGCCGCGCTCAGGCGCGACTCGAGGTAGTCCGGAGTGGCCGCCACGTTGCTGAAGCCGAAGTCCAGGCGATAGGCCTGGTCCACCGGCTGGTTGGGCTTGCGGCCGATCCGCACGTTCAGGCGGTTGCCCTGCGCGTCGCAGGCCTTGGTGTTGAAGGGCAGCAGCATGATGTCGCACCAGGCGTCCGCGTCCGCCAGCGCTTCCTTCACCTTCTCGAAGGGATGGTCCAGCACGGCGTACACGTCGCCCTGCAGCGAATTGCTCGCCTCGGTCGAATCGATGTACATCTGCCGTCCGTACGAATTGGACTGCAGCTGCGGCTTCAGCTCCGTGTACTGGCTGCGCAGGGTGCCCGCGTCCGCGTGCGCGGCGACGGGGCCCAAGGCGAGAAGGCAGGCGGTGCCCAGGCCCGCGAGCAGGCGGGCCAGTCGAACGGAGCGCGTCATGCGTGTTTCCCCCGGGGGTCGGCTTCCTCGAGATGCGAAGCCTCGGATTGCGTGGGTGTGGTTCCGGCGGTCTCCGATTCGTCCTCCAGGAAGGCCTGGACGTCGAGCTGGATCCCTCCCATGAACAGCGAGTGCGGTGCCACCTCGTAGAGGTAGCGGCCGCGCGGGTTCAGCACCAGGCGCATGCGCAGGCGCGGCTGCTCGATCCCCTCCCACGCGCGGATCAGCCGCGTGCGCACCAGGTTGTCCGGGCACTGCAGCGACTTGAGCTTGTGGTAGTTGGACGAGAGGTCGACCGCATCCAGGTACCACGACGACTGCTTGTTGCGTGCCAGCAGGTTCGCGGACAGGTCGATCTCCAGCGTGAGCAGGTTGCCGTCGACTTCCAGGACCAGGTTGCGGCCGAGAAGCCCGCCGTTGGCCTCCCCGTACTTGTAGGCGAGGTTCAGGTGGGACGGCGTCTTGCGTAGCGAATATTTCATGGGCATCACCCGTTCGGCACAGCGTGATGCACCCGCGGCAACACTCGTGTAGGACGCTGCAGTGAAAGACTGTGCGCGCACTCAGCCGCGCGCCCGCGCGGCGCCGCGCCCGACGGTTCCTACAGCGGTTGTGGTCCTTTGGCGCACGTGCCGGATGGGCCATCGTCCCAACATGAGGGAAAGACCTTTTTTCCTTCACCAGACACAAGGAGCAAGCCATGGCTGCCGACGAACGAGAAGACCGCGACCTGAACCGCGACCCCATCACCGAAGAACCGGGCGCGCACCCGATCGGCACCGGCATCGGCGCGGCCGGCGGTGCCGTCGCCGGCGCGGCGGCGGGCTCGATCGCAGGCGCCGTGGGCGCCGCGGTGGGCGGCGTGGTCGGCGCGGTGGTGGGCGGCCTCGCCGGCCAGGCCGCCGGCGAGGCGCTCAATCCCACGGCCGAAGAAGCCTTCTGGCGCGACAACTCCGACAAGGAGCCCTACTACGAACAGGGGCGCAGCTTCGACGACTACCACCCGGCGTACCGGCTGGGCCTGTCGGGCCGCGAGCGCTACCAGGAGGACCAGTGGACCAGCGTCGAGCCGCGCCTGGCCTCCGAATGGGAAAGCACCCGCGGCAACTCGACGCTGAACTGGGACCGCGCGCGTCCGGCCACGCAGGCCGCCTGGTCGCGCGCCGACGAGCAGTACCGCGCTTACGAGAACAACATGGACAGCGGTTCGGCCTCCTCCATGGGCGCGGCCGGCGCGGTCGGCGCGATGCAGACGGCCGGCAACACCGCAGGCGACCGCGGCGACGTGGTCGACGTGCTGAAGGACCTGGTGGAATGCTGCAAGGACGGCGAGTACGGCTTCCGCGAATGCGCCGAGCAGGCGAAGGACCCGCAGCTGAAGTCCACGTTCCTGCAGCGCGCCGACGACTGCCGGCGGGGCGCCCAGGAACTCAACGACTGCATCCGCCAGTACGGCGGCAGCATCGAGGACGGCGGCAGCGCCATGGGCGCCATGCACCGAGGATGGGTGTCGATCAAGTCCAAGCTGACCACCTACGACGACAAGGCGGTGCTGGAAGAAGCCGAGCGCGGCGAGGACAATGCCAAGGCCCGTTACACCAAGGCGCTGCAGAAGAACCTGCCGGCCGACGTGCGCCAGGTGGTGGAGCGCCAGATGCAGGGCGTACAGCGCAACCACGACCAGGTGAAGATGATGCGGGACCAGTTCCGTTGACCAGAGGGCAACGGGGGGGCGAACGCCCCCCCGTCCCTGCGTGATGGCAGAAAAGAGCGCTCTCCAGAAGTACCGCGACAAACGCAACTTCGACGCGACGCCGGAACCGGCGGAAGGCGGCGAAGCGAACGAGGCCGCCCGCAGTTTCGTGATCCAGAAGCACTGGGCCACCCGGCTGCACTACGACTTCCGGCTGGAGCTGGAAGGCACGATGAAGAGCTGGGCCGTTCCCAAGGGCCCCAGCTACGACCCCAACGACAAGCGCATGGCGATGCCCACCGAGGACCATCCCATCGCGTACAACCGCTTCGAAGGCACCATCCCGCCCGGAAACTACGGTGCGGGCAAGGTGATCATCTGGGACAAGGGCACCTGGATCCCGCTGGAGGACCCGCACCAGGGCTTGCGCGAGGGCAAGCTCAAGTTCGAGCTGCGCGGCCACAAGATGCACGGCCACTGGACCCTGGTGCGCATGAAGGGCCGGGGCAACGGGCGCGAGGACCCGTGGCTGCTGATCAAGGAGCGCGACGGCTTCGCCCGCCCGTCCTCCGACTTCAGCGTCGTCGACGAGATGCCCGACAGCGTCCAGCCCTTGGCGGACCGTCCGGAGCCGGTCGCCTTGCCGGACGCGCGCGCGGCCGTGCCGGCGCCTGTCCCCTCCTCCGGGCCGCCGCCAGGCGCACGCAAGGCGAAGCTGCCGCAGACGCTGCATCCCGAGCTGGCCGTGCTGGTGGACGAGCCGCCGCAGGACCCGCAGGACTGGGTCTTCGAGATCAAGTTCGACGGCTACCGCATGCTGGCCCGCGTGGAGGGCGGTGCGATCCAGCTGGTCACGCGCAACGGCAACGACTGGACCGCGCGACTGCCCGGCCTGGTGCAGGCCATGCGCGGCATGGACCTGCCCGACGGCTGGTACGACGGCGAGATCATCATGCCGGGCAAGGACGTGCCGGCCGACTTCCAGGCGCTGCAGGGGGCCTTCGACAGCCACCGCACCGGGCAGATCGTCTTCTACCTGTTCGACCTGCCTTACTGCGCGGGCCACGACCTGCGCGACGTGCCGCTGGTGGAGCGCCGCGCGGTGCTGCAGCGCATCGTCCAGCGCAAGCCGCACCCCAACGTGCGCTTCAGCGAAGTCTTCGACGCGGCGCCCGAGGCCATGCTGGACTCGGCCTGCCGCCTCGGCCTGGAAGGCGTGATCGCCAAGCGGCGCGACTCCGCCTACGTCGGCCGCCGCTCCAGCGACTGGATCAAGCTCAAGTGCAAGCTGCGCCAGGAGTTCGTGATCGGCGGCTGGACCGATCCCAAGGGAGCCCGCACCGGCATCGGCTCGCTGCTGCTGGGCGTGCACGAGGAGGACGGCAAGCTGCGCTATGCCGGCAACGTCGGCACCGGCTTCAACGAGCAGACGCTGCGCGAGCTGCGGCTGCAGCTGGACGCGCTGTCCACCGCCAGCAAGCCCTTCGCCGCCGGCACCGGCATGCCGCGTGATGCGCACTGGGTCGAGCCGCGGCTCGTCTGCGAAGTGTCCTTCGGCGAGTGGACGCGCGAGGGCAAGGTGCGCCATTCGGTGTTCCATGGCCTGCGCACGGACAAGCCGCCGCAAGGCATAGGAGTCGAGCCGGTGCTGCACGCGCCCCCCGCGGACAGGCCTGCGGTGAAGCCGCGCAAGCCGGCGAAGAAGGCGGCCGCCGCGCCGGCGAAGGCCCCGGCGCCGGCCGCCGGCACCTCGCTGCCGGCCAGCCTGCGCATCAGCAATCCGGACCGCGTGGTCGACCCGCAAAGCGGCATCACCAAGATCGAGCTGGTGCGCTACTACGCGCTGGTGGCCCCGCTGATGATGGAGCACCTCAAGGGCCGCCCGATCGCGATGGTGCGCGCGCCCGACGGCATCGAAGGCCAGCTGTTCTTCCAGAAGCACCTGGACCGCTACAAGAT
Source organism: Ramlibacter sp. (assembly GCA_036401715.1). Lineage (GTDB taxonomy): Bacteria > Pseudomonadota > Gammaproteobacteria > Burkholderiales > Burkholderiaceae_C > Ramlibacter. The sequence goes on from DASWUI010000712.1 coordinate 7,825, forward strand.
GGCGGGCGTGGTGAAGCTGGACCCGGCGATCTTCCCCGGCCACCCGGCAATGCTGGAGATCGCCACCGGCGAGGGCCTGCTGTCGGCCGCGCAGATGAACGTGATCGAGTTCCACACCTGGAACGGCGTGAAGACCGCGATCGGCAAGCCCGACCGCATGACCTTCGACATCGACCCCGGCGAAGGCGTCAGCTGGCCGCAGATCCAGGAAGCCGCGCAGCTGGTCCGCGCGCTGCTCGACGAGCTGGGCCTGCCCTGCTTCCTGAAGACCAGCGGCGGCAAGGGCCTGCACCTGGTCGTGCCGCTCAAGCGCCACTTCGACTGGGACACGGTCAAGGATTTCTCGGCGGCCGTGGTGCAGCACCTGGCGCGCGCCCTGCCCGACCGCTTCGTTGCCAAGAGTGGCGCGAAGAACCGCGTGGGCCGCATCTTCATCGACTACCTGCGCAACGGTTACGGCGCCACCACCGTGTGCGCCTGGTCGGCGCGCGCGCGGCCGGGACTCGGCATCTCGGTGCCGGTGCGCTGGGACGAGCTGCCGGGGCTCAAGGGCGGCGCGCACTGGACCGTGTCCACGGTGCACACGCGGCTGGACCAGGGCAATGCCCCGTGGGCGGACTACGAAGCGAGCCGCGCCGGCCTGCCGGCGGCGATGAAGAAACTGGGCTACGCGCCGAGCTAGGCCACCCAGGGAAAGCGCAGCAGGAACTGCTCGCCCTGGCGCGCCAGCTGCACGTCGTCCGCCGCGGCGAGCGCCTGCAGGTCCGCCCAGGTGATCTTGCGGTAGTTGGCGTCGGGCGCCATCCCCTTGTCCCCGTCGGTCGGCCTGACGGTGACGGTGAGCAGCGCGCCGCCCTCCTCACCGGCGGTGCCGAGGACGAGGTCCGACGGCGAGGTCTTTTCGTCCGTGCAGTGGAGCAGCACGCCGGTGAGCAGGCTGCGGATGGCCGCGCGGCGGATCTTCCCCGGCAGGGGCTGCGCCTCGTTGCGCAGGGCATAGCCGCGGAAGCTCAGGCTGGTGGCCAGCAGGGCGGCGCACTCGCGCACGGCGTCCTCGACGCCGGTGGCGACCGTGTCGTCGGGCGCCAGCCAGCTCACCACGTCGAGGCAGGACGCCAGCGCGGCGCGCGCGAACCCGTTGATCTTGGTGGCGCTGTCCTGCACCTGCGCGAGATCGGGCTCGGCCGCGCGCAGGCGCCGTTCCATCACCTCGTAGATCATGCCGATGGGCTGGAGGTTGACCACGAGGTGGTGCCGCATCGACGGCGCGAGCCGCCGCAGGAGCGCATAGCGCGCCGCTTCGGTTTCCGCCGACGCGACGAAGGCACGCGGCATCGGGGAGGGTTCGACCATCGGCCCAGCCTATGTCAGTGGACCGACGGTGTCAATGCGCGCCGTCCGCCGCTCACGCCTGGGCCTGCGTGGCAGCGGCCCGCGTGAGCGCAACCGGCGAGCCGGCGATGTGCATCGACCCGTCCTTGCGCGCATCGACGAGGCGCCCGTCTTCCAGCCGGTACTCCAGCACCCCGGTCGATTCCCAGCGCTCCAGGCCGTCGGCGATGGAGTCGTCGCGCGCCATGCGCTCGTAGGCGCAGACCTTGTAGGCCCCGCCGTCCGAGCCCTGTACCGGAAACGACTCGAGAAATTGCAGACGCAGTTCCATGGGACTTCCTCCGATCAGACGAGTGCCTGCATTTTCCCCCTTTGCAGCGCGCAGGTGGCTCGTCCGCGCGGGGGTCCGCGCACGGCTAGCGGGGATCGACTTCCGAGGCCTTGGGGCACTGCGCCGGGTTCTGCGAACGTGCCGCATCCAGCACGCCGTCGCGGTAGTGGCAGTCGTAGCCCGCGCCATCGGGCACGCGGCCGACCAGCCGGCGCACGTGGCCCTGCTCGAAATGGTAGGTGGCCAGCACCTGCATGGCTTGCGGCCGCTGCCGGTCGCCGAACCAGACGCGCTGGCAGCCGGTGAAGCCGCGGCTCACGCCGGGCGGATAGGTGGCGGTGTCCACGCCATGGCGCACGCCGAACACGGCACCGGGCGGCACCGACGCGAACTCGCAGGCCGGCAGTGCGGCCGTCGAAGGTGCCCACGGCGGGCTGGCGCAGGCGGCCAGCAGCACCACGGGCGACAGGAGGATGGCAGCAAGTGATCGCATGGGACTCCCTCGTTGTTCGTTCACGATGGGCCAGACTAGCACGCGGCGCGGCCGTGCGGGGGCCGGGCGGCGGGCGTGCACGGCCGGGCAGCGCCCGCTCAGGCGTCGGCGCCCTCGTGCGCGCGGGCGTCGATCTGCAGGCGTTTCATCTTCTCCCACAGGTTCTTGCGGCTGATGC
>DASWUI010000713.1:0-3663 GCA_036401715.1 Ramlibacter sp.
TCGCGGCCGGCGGGCGTTCCGGCGGTTTTTCCGCCGAGGGCGGCGCCGGGACCAAGCTCAGGATGCTGGAAATCGAAAAGGCCCGGTTCGGCGGCGAACCGGGCCTGTTCTAGCGGCGCCTGGGCGCGTTCAGAACCAGCGGCGCCAGCCGGATTCGGCCGGGCGGTTCTCGGAGCGGGCACGCTCCTCGCCGCGCAGCTCGCGCTCCTCGCGGGTGCGGTCCTCGCGCAGCCGCTCCTCGCGCAGGCGTTCCTCCTCGCGCATCTGCGCCTGGTGGTCCTGCTGCTCGCGCACCTGCTCGCGCGCCACCGCATGCTCCTGGCGGTTCTCGGCGGGGGTGACGTCGCCGCGCAGCGGCGCCGGATGGCTGGGCACCGGGGGCACGCGGCTGCCGCCCATGCCCATGCGTTCGAAGCGGCTCTCCAGGCGATGCTCCAGCTCGTTCATGCGAGCCGCCAGGGTGCGGTTGATCTGCTCCAGCTGGTTGCGGATCTCGCGCTGGTTCTCCAGCCTGGCCTTCTCCATCTCGGTGGCCGCGATGGTGTCGCGCTCGCGCAGTTCGCGCATGTGCGTGTCCAGGTGCGTGCGCAGCTCGGTGAAGCGCGAGGCCTCCGCCTTGTCGGCCAGCGCGCGCTGCGCCTCCAGTTCCTTGAAGTGGTGGCGCGACTCCAGCAGCGTGCTGGTGCGCATGGAAGCGGCCGACAGGGCGAAGACCACGACGGCCAGGGCCAGCAGGCCCAGCAGGATGGCGCCGAGCGGGGCGTCCGCGACGATGGGGCCGAACAGCAGCGGGGTGGGGCGGATGATTTCCGTCCAGTTCAGCGCGGCGAAGCCCGCGATCAGCAGGATCGCCAGGACCAGCAGGACGAATCGTGAACGCATGGGGTCTCCTTGGGGAAGTTGTCAACCATTCTCTGCAGTGGCGCCGCAACACGTGTCAGCCACAGCCTTATTCGCCTGTGGGGCGCGTATGGCAAACTCGCGCGCTCCCATCGTTCCTGAGCAGTAACCACGATGCAAAAAATACTGCGGCAGATCGCCGCCGAGCTCCGCGTGCAGGAAAGCCAGGTCCGCGCGGCGGTCGAGCTCCTCGACGGCGGAGCCAGCGTCCCCTTCATCGCCCGCTACCGCAAGGAAGCCACCGGCGGCCTCGACGACGTCCACCTGCGCGAACTGGAAGCGCGCCTGTCCTACCTGCGCGAGCTGGAAGAGCGGCGCGAGGCGGTGCTCAAGAGCATCGAGGAGCAGGGAAAGCTCACGCCGGAACTGCGCGCCGCCGTCGAAGCGGCGCCGACCAAGCAGGAACTGGAAGACCTCTACCTGCCCTTCAAGCCGAAGCGCCGCACCAAGGGCCAGATCGCCCGCGAGGCCGGGCTGGAGCCGCTGGCCGACCTGCTGTGGGCCGATCCCACGCGCGATCCGGCCGTCGAGGCGGCCGCCTTCGTGAAGAAGGAGAAGGGCGAGAACGGCGACGATTTCACGACCCTGCCGGCCGTGCTGGATGGCGTGCGCGACATCCTTTCGGAACGCTGGGCGGAAGACGCGGCGCTGGTGCAGTCCCTGCGCGAGTGGCTCTGGACCGAGGGCCTGCTGAAGTCCAAGCTCGCGGCCGGCAAGGACGAGAACAACCCCGACGTCGCCAAGTTCCGCGACTACTTCGACTACGACGAGCCGATCGGCCGCGTGCCTTCGCACCGGGCGCTGGCGGTCTTCCGCGGCCGCGCCCAGGACATCCTGGAGGTGAAGCTGGCGCTGCCGGTGGAACCCGAGCCCGGGCAGCCCTCGATCGCCGAAGGAAGGATCGCGCTGCACCTGGGCTGGAGCCATGCGAAGCGCCCCGCCGACGACCTGCTGCGCAAGTGCGTGGCCTGGACCTGGCGGGTCAAGCTGTCGCTGTCGACCGAGCGCGACCTGTTCTCCCGCCTGCGCGAGGAGGCCGAGAAGGTCGCCATCAAGGTGTTCGCCGAGAACCTGCGCGACCTGCTGCTGGCCGCGCCCGCCGGCCCGCGCGTCGTGATGGGGCTGGACCCCGGCATCCGCACCGGCGTGAAGGTGGCGGTGGTCGATGCGACCGGCAAGCTGGTGGACACGGCCACGGTGTACCCGCACGAGCCGAGGCGCGACTGGGAAGGCGCGCTGCACACGCTGGCGCAGCTGTGCCGCAAGCACGGCGTGAACCTGATCGCCATCGGCAACGGCACCGCAAGCCGCGAGACGGACAAGCTGGCGGCGGACCTGATGAAGCGGCTCGACCAGCCGGAGCTGCGGCGCATCGTCGTGAGCGAGGCGGGCGCGTCGGTCTATTCGGCCAGCGAATACGCATCGCAGGAGATGCCCAACGTGGACGTGAGCCTGCGCGGCGCGGCCAGCATCGCCCGCCGCCTGCAGGATCCCCTGGCGGAGCTGGTGAAGATCGACCCCAAGTCGATCGGCGTCGGCCAGTACCAGCACGACGTGAACCAGAGCGAGCTGGCGCGCACGCTGGACGCGGTGGTGGAGGATTGCGTCAACCGCGTTGGCGTGGACCTGAACACGGCCAGCGCGCCGCTGCTGTCGCGCGTGTCGGGCCTGTCGCCCTCGGTGGCCAAGGCGGTGGTGCAGTGGCGCGAGGCGAACGGCGCCTTCCGCAACCGCCAGCAGCTGCTGCAGGTGAGCGGCCTGGGCCCCAAGACCTTCGAGCAGAGCGCCGGCTTCCTGCGCATCCGCGGCGGGGACAACCCGCTGGACATGACGGGCGTGCACCCGGAGACCTATCCGGTGGTCGAGAACATCCTCAAGGCGGCGAACAAGCCCGTGCAGGAGCTCATGGGCCGCGCCGAGATGCTCAAGACGCTGCGCCCGGAGCTGTTCGCCAACGAGAAGTTCGGCGTGATCACGGTCAGGGACATCCTGGGCGAGCTGGAGAAGCCGGGGCGCGACCCGCGGCCCGACTTCAAGGTGGCGCGCTTCAACGAGGGCGTGGACGACATCGCGGACCTCAGGCCCGGCATGGAACTGGAAGGCACGGTCAGCAACGTCGCGGCCTTCGGCGCCTTCGTGGACCTCGGTGTCCACCAGGACGGCCTGGTGCACGTGTCCCAGCTGTCCCACAAGTTCGTGAACGATGCCCGCGAAGTCGTGAAGACCGGCGACATCGTGAAGGTGAAGGTGCTGGAGGTCGACCCGGTGCGCAAGCGCATCAGCCTGACCATGAAGCTGGGGGCGCCGGTGGGCCAGCGCCGCGACGCGCCGCGGGAGAACCGCTTCGAAGGTGCCGGCCGCGGCCAGCGCCCCACGGGCAATCCGGCGATCGGCAGCGCCATGCAGGGGGCCTTCGCCAAGCTCCAGGGACTGCGGAAGTAGTCGTAGGCAGGCGCGCTGCACTCACGCAAAATAGGCCGGATGCAGGCAAAGCACTCCAGCGCATGACAGAGCCCTCCGGCCAGGCAGCCGTGGCCGCCAGCGTGCTCTCCCTGCGGATGCGGGGCTTTCCCGACGACGAGGCGCAGCAGGCCAGCCGTCGGGCGCAGCTGATCGCGACGGCGAAGAAGGCCCTCATGGCCTGGGACCAGAGCCGCCGCGTTGTACTGGAGGCACCGGACGGCCTCGCGTTCGTCGGCGACGTGCCTCCGTCCGTCGCCCTGGACGCGGCGGGCATCGCCGCGCGCGCCGCCGGCGGCGCCT
>DASWUI010000714.1:0-9882 GCA_036401715.1 Ramlibacter sp.
GGTGATGTCCTCGCCGGCGACGGCGATGCGGCCGGCATCGGGCACGAGGAAACCGGACATCAGGGCGAACAGCGTGGTCTTGCCGGCGCCGTTGGGCCCGATCAGCGCGCTCAGGCTGCCGGCCGGCACGTCCAGCGACACGCCCTGCACGGCGGCCAGGCCGCCGAAGGATCTGGAGACGCCCTGCAGGCGCAGCAGCGGCTCAGCCACCGTGGGCCTCCCGCGGCTCGGCCGCCGGTGCCGGCGGGTTGCGTGCCCACAGCCGCCGCACCGAGGCGCCCATGCCCAGCACGCCGCGCGGCGCGAACATCACGATGGCGATCAGCACCGCGCCGTAGATCACCATGTTGATGCCGGGCAGCGAGCCGAACAGCCCGCGCGTGACGTCGGCCAGCAGGTGCAGCACGAGCGCGCCGAGCACCGGGCCCCACAGCGTGCCGAGTCCGCCGACGATGGCCGCCACCAGAGCCTCCACCGAGGTGTGCGGCCCGTAGGCGATGCCCGGGTCGATGTACTGGAACACCTGCACGTAGAAGGCGCCGGCGGCGCCCATGAAGGCGCCGGACAGGCCGATCGCCCCCAGCTTCACCCGGAAGGGATCGACGCCGATCGCCCGCGCCGCATCCTCGTTGTCGCGCACGGCCTGCAGCCAGGCGCCGAAGCGGGAGTGCCGCAGCCAGGTGGTGGCCAGCAGGCCCAGCGTCACCAGCGCGAGCACCAGCCAGACGTAGCCGCGCCGGTCGCCGAACTGCATGTTGGCCGCGCCTTCGCGCAAGGGCACCATCAGCCCGACGCCGGCTCCCGTGAAGGGCACGGACAGCGACAGGATGCGGAACACCTCGGCGAAGGCGAGCGTCACCAGCGCGAAGTACGAGCCCTTGAGGCCGTAGCGGAAGGACAGCGCGCCGAAGGCCAGGCCCACCAGCGCCGCGACGCCGATGGCCAGGACGAGCGCCAGCCAGGGATTGATCCCGCCTTGCAGCTGCGCGATCGCCTGCACATAGGCGCCGGTGCCGAAGAAGAGCGCGTGGCCGAAGGAGAACTGCCCGCCGTAGCCGCCCAGCAGGTTCCAGGACTGCGCCATCAGGCAGCCGTAGAGCGCCATCATGGTGAAGTTCAGGACCACGCCGGAGCGCGCGGTCGCCGCCAGCACCGCCACCGCCAGCACGAAGGCGGCGATCTGCAGCAGGTCGCGCCGCGGTGACAGCGTGCTCATGCCTTCGCCCCGAACAGGCCCTGCGGCCGGAACAGCAGCACGGCGATGAACAGCAGGAAGATGCCGATCTGCCCCAGCGACTCGCCGAACCACAGGCCGCCCAGGGACTCCACCACGCCGATCAGCAGCCCGCCCAGCAGTGCCCCGGCGAAGCTGCCCATGCCGCCCAGCACCACGATGGTGAAGGCCACCAGCACGAAGCCGTTGCCGACCTGCGGGTTGACGTAGTAGGCCGGCAGCAGGAAGCAGGCGGCGGCGCCCAGGCAGGCCAGGCCGATGCCGAAGCTCATGGCGTAGACGTGGTCGACGTCGATGCCGACCAGCCGCGCGCCCTGCTTCTCGCGCGCCACGGCGCGGATCGCCCGGCCCAGGTCGGTGCGGCGCACGATCCACAGCAGCACCGCGGACGTCACCAGCGCGCCGAAGAAGGCGACCACCTTGGTCACCGAGATCATCGCCGGCCCGATCGCGACCGTGGCCAGCGTGTAGGGCGTGTCGATCGTGCGCGTGTCCGACTGGAAGGCGAGCAGGGCGATGTTCTCCAGGACGATCGCCAGCCCCAGCGTGACGAGGAGGATGTTCTCGTCGCGGCCATGGCTGGCACGGTTGACGATGCCGCGCTGCAGGGCATAGCCGGCGACGAACATCACGGCCACCATGGGTAGCAGGGCCAGGTAGGGATCGAGGCCGAAGGACTGCTTGAGGAAGTAGACGCCGTACAGCGCCATCATCAGCGCCGCGCCGTGGGCGAAGTTGATGATGTGCAGCACGCCGTAGATCAGCGTCAGGCCCAGGGCCACCAGCGCGTACACCGCGCCGGTGGTCAGGCCGTTGAGGACCGCCGGGAACAGGATGCCGAAGTCGAACATGCCGCGTCCCGGTGGTGCAGGCTCACGCCTTGAGCGGGAACACCGGCTCGGCCTGCCGGTACTCGCGCGGCACGATCACCTTGATGTCGTTGCCCGAGACCTGCGTCATCAGCGGCTGCGCGCCCGTGTTCTGCCCGTTCACGAACTTCGTGGGCCCGTAGGGCAGGAAGTGGTCCGAGAAGGTGCTGGTCTCCAGCGCGTTGATGATGGCCGCACGGTCCGTGGACTTCGCCCGCTCGAGCGCGTCGGCCAGCAGGCGCATCGCCGTGTAGGTGAGGAACACCTCGTAGCTGTAGAACAGGTTCTTCGCCTCCACGCGCTTCTTGAGGTCGAAGCTGCGCTTGTCCTTCGGGTTGAACCAGTGGTTGCAGTCGATGATGCCGTCGGCCGCCTGCGGGAACTCCTTGACGAACTTGTAGCTGGAGGCGGCGCCGCCCAGCACCGAGTAGATCGCCTTGGGCCTGACCTTCTGCTGCTGCATCGTTCGCACCAGCAGCGCGTACTCGTTGTAGTAGTTGGCCGGGATGACGATGTCGGGGTTCAGCGCCTTCATCCGCAGCACGATGTTGTTGAAGTCGCGCGTCGGGTTCGCGTGCTTGATGACTTCCTTCACCTCGTAGCCGTAGCCGGGCAGCTCGCGGGCCAGCAGGTTCGCCGTGCCCGTGCCGAACAGCGACTCCTCGTGGATGATCATCACCGTCTTCGCCGGCTTGCCCGCCGCCGTGTTCAGCACGTGCAGGTTGGCCAGCGCGATGTCCGCGCACTTCTTGTAGCCGGGGGAGAAGCGGAAGGTGTTCTTCAGGCCGCGCTCGACGATCTGGTCGGCCACGCCCACGTCCACCACGTGCGGCAGGTTGTACTTGGCGGCGGCCTGCGTGGTCGCCAGGCAGATCGCCGACGCGTAGGCGCCGACCACCGCGCTGACGCCGGCCTCGTTCATCTTCTCGATTTCCGCCGTGCCGGCGGCGGGCGTGGACTGCGCATCGCCCAGCAGCGCCTCGATCTTCGCGCCGCCCAGGGCGCGGATGCCGCCCGCCTTGTTGATGTCCTCGATCGCCATCAGCGCGCCTTCGCGGCACTGCTGGCCCGAATAGGCCAGCGCCCCCGTCACCGGGTGCAGCACGCCGACGCGCACGGTGCGCGGCTGCGCCCCGGCCACCAGCGGGAAGGCCATGGCCGACGCGGCGGCGCCGGCCTGGGTGATGAAGCGGCGGCGACTGGACAGGGGTGCACTCATCGTTCGTTCTCCTCGGCGTTTCAGTGGAACTGCGCGGACAGCTCGCGGCTGACCCACACCTTGGCGTCTATGTCGCCGACGCGGGACAGCTGCATCTGGTACTCGTAGCGATCGGGCCGGTACAGGCCGTGCAGCCATTGCACCGGCCGGCCCTGTTCGTCGTGGATCAGGCGGCGCACGGCCAGCAAGGCGGAGCCGACGGCCACGCCCAGGTGGGCGGCGACCTGGCCGTCGGCCAGGCGGGCGGAGATGGTCTGGCGGGCACCGCCGACCCGCACGCCGGACTCCTCCAGCAGCACCAGGATCGGCTTCTTCGCCAGCTCGCGCTTGCCGAAGCCGCGGGCGAGGTCGCCGGGAACCCAGGTGGTGATGTGCGAAAGGGGCCCTTCGGAGGTGGAGCGCACGCGCACCGCCTTCTGCACCCGGTCGCCGGGGGTGACCTGCAGCGCCTGCGCGACCTCGCTGGTGGCGCCCACCAGGCTCACTTCGACCACGCGCACGGTTGTGTTGAGGCTGGTGCTGACCAGGTTTTCCAGCAGGCCGGTCAGGCGCGTGGTCTTGTTGCGCGGCTGCGCGGCGCGGGCTGCCGGCGTGCCGGCTTCGGCGGGCGGCATGGGACGCGTGCCGCGGCCCCGCTCGCGGGCGATCAGCCCTTCGCCTGCGAGCTCCTGCAGCGCGCGACGCACGGTGACGCGCGCCACGCCGAACTGCCGCATCAGCGCCAGTTCACCCGGCAGGCCCTGGGCGAAGCGGCCCTCGTGCAACTGCTCGCGCAGCACCAGGTAGACCTGGTGGTACTTGGGCAGGGGGAGGGCGTCCGCCATGGCGCGCATGGTCGAACCGTTCCATTGTCCTGTCAATGGGACATTTGATGGGACAAGTGCGGGGCTTGTTGCCAGACCGTCATTTCTGCAGGGTCGCGCATGTCCCGGTGATCGCCGATCCTGCAGTGCAGCGTGCGATGGCAAGCCGTGACCCCCGCGGCGCGCGTCCCCGCGCAAGGCCGGGATGGGACTGTCCGACTCGGCGAAATGAAGGAGGAGGCGGGCCTTCAGGCCCGCCGGGGGACAATCGCAGAGGCGGACAGTCCCATCCCGGCCCGGCCCGGACCGGAGACCGCGGAGACCGCGGAGACCGCGACTCCCCGCGGTTCACAGCAGTCCCACAGCTCAGGAAACCGAGTACCCGCCGTCCACCGGAATCGCCGCGCCCGTGACGAAGTCGCTGGCAGCGCCGGCGAGGAACACCGCGATGCCCGCCAGGTCCTGCGGCGTGCCCCAGCGCCCGGCCGGCGTGCGGGCCAGCACGCGCTCGTTGAGGCCCTGCACCTGGTTGCGCGCGCCCACGGTCAGCTCCGTGTCGATCCAGCCGGGCAGCACCGCATTGACCTGGATCCCGTCCCTGGCCCAGGCGGTGGCCAGGGATTTGGTGAGCTGCACGATCCCGCCCTTGCTGGCGCAATACGCCGGCGCGTACGGCGCCCCGAAGATCGACAGGATGGAGCCGATGTTGATGATCTTGCCCGCGCCCGCGTCCTTCATCAGGGGGTACGCCGCGCGGGCGCACAGGAACGCGCTCGTCAGGTTCACGTCCATCACGGCGTTCCAGTCGTCCAGCGTGAAGTCCTGCGGCGGCTTGCGCACCGTCACGCCCGCGTTGTTCACCAGGATGTCCAGGCGGCCGTGCGCCGCCCGCACCTCGGCGAACAGGCGCTGCACCTCGTCCTCCCGCGCGACGTCGCAGGCGCGCGACTCCGCGCGCACCCCCAGCGACTGCAGTTCGCGCAACGCCGCCGCGGATTTTTCCGCGTTGCGACCCACGACGATCACGGTGGCGCCGGCCTGCCCGATGCCGCGCGCCATCCCGAGGCCGATGCCACCGTTTCCGCCGGTGACCAGCGCGATCTTGTCGGTCAGGTCGAACATGCGCTCAAGCATAATCCCGGCGATGCGCCAGATCGTCCTCGACACCGAAACCACGGGTTTGTCCGCAGAAGCGGGAGACCGGATCATCGAAATCGGCTGCGTGGAACTGGTGGCCCGCAAGCTGACCGGCAACAACAAGCACTGGTACCTGAACCCGGAGCGCGACTCGCACGAGGACGCCCTGAAGGTGCACGGCATCAGCAACGAGTTCCTGCGCGACAAGCCCAAGTTCGCCGCCGTGGTGGACGAACTGATGGAGTACGTGGCCGGCGCCGAGATCATCATCCACAACGCCGCCTTCGACGTCGGCTTCCTGAACAAGGAGCTGGAGCTCCTGGGCCGCCACCCCTTCACGGGCCACGTGGCCAAGGTGACGGACACGCTGGCCATGGCCAAGGAGATGTACCCGGGCAAGCGCAACAGCCTGGACGCCCTGTGCGACCGCCTGGGCGTGGACAACTCCGGCCGCACGCTGCACGGCGCGCTGCTCGACGCGGAACTGCTGGCGGACGTCTACATCAACCTCACGCGCGGCCAGGATGCGCTGCTGATCGATGAGGCGGATGCCGGCGCGGTCGGCGCGATCGTCACGCGGGTCGACCTGCGCCAGTTCACGCTGCCGGTGCTGGTGGCCAACGACCAGGAGGCCGCCGCCCACGAGGAGGTCCTCAAGCAGTTGGACAAGGCTTCCGGCGGAAAGACAGTCTGGCGTCAGCTCCCTTTTCCACCTATGGCATAATTGCGGGCTTCCCGGACAGGGAAACGGGTGATTAGCTCAGCGGTAGAGCACTGCCTTCACACGGCAGGGGTCACATGTTCGATCCATGTATCACCCACCAGACATACGGAAAACGGCACCTTTCGGGTGCCGTTTTCCATTGGGGCCGCGCCTGTGGATCCGCAGGCGGAGCTTGCTCAGCCCGGCACGCGTCGTCCGTCCGGCACCCACAGGATGTCCGAGAACCCCCCGAACTGCCGGTGCGTGCGCAGGGCGGGCAGCGCCAGGTGCCAGCGCAGCATCGAGCGGGTCAGGCGGATGCCGAACGCGCGGTACCCGAACGAGGACATGAGGGCCATCAACTCGTTCGGCGTCGTGCCGGCGCGGCGCAGCAGGGTGTCCTCGACCTCCGTGACGACGAAGGGCTTTGCCAGCCTCAGCGTGTCCGCCAGCCCGCGCAGCACGAACACCTCGAAGCCTTCCACGTCGATCTTCACGACGCGCGGCGAGATGCCGGCAAGGGCTTCGTCACCGACGCGGACCGGCACCGCGAACGTCCTGGTGGCGCAGGCGACCTGAGCCAGGGTTGCCGTGCCCGTGTGCTCCGAGGTGAGCCGCAGCTCGAGCTCGCCCGGCTCGTCCGACAGGGCGAAGGGGTGCACGCGAACGTTGCGCAGGCCGTTGAGCGCGATGTGCTCGCGCAGCAGGCCCAGGCATTCGGGATTGGGCTCGAAGCAGTGGACCGCGCCGGAGGATCCGACCCGGGCGCTTGCGTGCAGCGCAATCATCCCGATGTTCGCGCCGACGTCCACGAAGGTGTCGCCCGGACGCAGTAGCCGGTCGAGGACCTGCAGGACCCCCGACTCGTAGTACCGGCCCAGGCAGAAAGTCATGCGCTGCGCCCAGTCGGACAGGTCGAGCCTCATCAGCAGACCGTGGTCCTTGCCCTTGACGATGCGGATGCAGGGTTCGCGCCAGCGGGGATCGTCCGCCGGGACGAGCACGCCGGCGCGGCGCAGCAGGCCGCCCCAGCCCGGAAGTTCGCGTCGCGTGTAGGGAAGCGCCGCCGTCATCAGGAGCCGCTCGATCATCAGCCTTCCTTGGTGGTGGGCGTCACGCCGCGCGATTCGGCGCCGGCAGTCCCCTGGCCTTCAGGTGATCGGAAAGGCGCAGCGCGAACTGGAGGATCGGCAGGGTGGGGTTGCAGCCGCCGCCGGTGGAGAAGATGCTGCTGCCGGCGACGTACAGGTTGTTCGTCCCGAACACCTTGCAGTCGGTGTCCACCACGCCCCACCTGGGCTCCGCTGCCATGCGCGTCGTCCCCATGTGGTGTGCGTGCGGGGACACCGGAATGTCCGTCCCGGGTTGCAGGACGTAGTCGCGCAGGCGCATGTAGCCAAGGCCGGAGCGGCTGAACCCCTTGGCCACTTCCATGCCGATGACGCGGATCGTGCGGACATCCGCGTCGGAGAGGGACCAGGAGATCTCGGCCGTCGGCATCCCCAGCTTGTCCCTATCCCCGGAAAGCACGATGCGGTTGGAAGGCTCGGGGCTCTGCTCCAGCAGCGTTGTGACCAGGCCGGCGCCGGGGCAGGCGAAGTTGGCGACGAACTGGACCTTCTGCGCGACCCCCATGTCGCAGGCCAGCGTCTTGAGGAAGGTCTTCACCTTCGCCGTCCGGCCGTAGGAGATCACCTCCGTGACCGGGTTGAGGCTCACGTTGCCCACGCCGATCTGCTGGCTGCGGGCGAACGCGGCGGTCGTGTAGTACTGGACGGCGGTGGTCGTCCCCTCGTTCGCGAAGACGAACTCCCCCAGCTCCACGTTGAGGTGCTCCATGAAACAGCGTCCCAGCATCGGGCCGCCGGCACCGTGGGCACGCAGCGACTCGCTCGCCAGGAGCAAGCGTGCGTTCTCGATGCCGCCGAGCGCGACGACGAAGGTCTTCGCACGCACGCTCGACTTGCGGCCCTCGTAGTCCGAGGCCAGCACCGCGTCCACGCGCCGGGTTCCCGGAACGAAACGGAGCTCCGTGCAGTTGCAGTTCAGGACGAGGTCGATCCGGCGGGAGTCCCGGATCGCCTGCAGGTACTTGGCCGCGAAGCGCGTCGGCGGACTGAGGGCGTACCTGTCCTCGGCGAAGCTCGCCTGGTCCAGCGGGCCGTTGACGGCCTTGAATCCCTCCGCGGGAAGATCCAGGATCTGCATCGCGGGGCGCAGGTAGCGGGCCGCTTCGGCATATCGCAGGGGCCACCCTGGAACGCCGTTGAGGGGCGCGAATTCGAAGTCGGAAGCATCGAAGGGCCGACAGCGCCCGGACCAGTGGTTCGAGGTGCCGCCGAAGAAGCGCAGCCGGTTCCAGGGCAGGTTCAGCGATGACGGGGCCTTGGCCGCGTAGAGCGCTTGCGAGTGCTCCGAGAACTCGAGGCCGCCGGCTTCGAGGAGCCCCACCTTCCATCCCGCGGCGGACAGCTGCAGCGCGACGGTGATGCCCGCCGGGCCGGCGCCCAGCACGCAGGCGTCGTACTCGGGCAGCTGGCGGTCCTTCGCGTAGTCGATGATCATTCGCGCCCGAACAGCTCCGAGGGCAGGACCCAGCCATTGATGACGACGAATTCGCCGGAGGGATAGGCTGGAGCCTCCGCGCGCGGTGCCGGCGCGACGCGCAACGGGCCCAGCGCGGAAGCCACCAGCAGGAGCAGGGCGTTCCGTCGGGATAAGGCAGTCGGCAGGTCCATCGGCTTCTCAACGCAAGTCCGGCGCGCCCCTCGGCGCGACCGTGCGGGCCAATGTCAGGGAATCGCCCTTTCTCCTCAATAGCTCCGAGGAGCTAAGCAGGCCGCGAACACGCCGCAAGCGCCTGCGCCGCCGCCGGCGTGCGGGCGAGCCGCAGGCATTGCTCGACGCGCCGCGAGAAGGTGCTCGCGACATCGTGCTCGCACGCGAGCGCCAGTGCGTTGCGCATCATCTCCGCCAGGCTTTCGCGGTCGGAACCCAGCCGTGCGATGGCCTGTGCGAGGCTGGCCGGCTGGTCCATCGGCGAGGCCACGCCGGCCCGGGCGTGCTCCAGCAGGCCGACCAGGGCCCGGTTGCCGTAGCCCGCGATCGCGGCACCGCAGGCCATGGCTTCCAGGTAAGTGCAGGAGGGGTCCGATTGCCGGTGGCAGCAGACGAAGAGGTCGACGTTGCCGCGGAAGAAGGGGACGAGGACCGTCGCGAAGTCCACCGCGCCGTGCATCGTGACGCGTCCCTGCAGCCCGGCTTCGGCGATGTCCCGGCGCATTGGCGCCTCGAGGCTGCCGCTGCCGAAGATGTCCAAGGAGAAGGGAATGCCGGCGGCGGCCAGGCAGCGCGCCACGGCGGGCAGGTGGTCGGTACCCTTGAGCGCTTCGAGCCGGCCGGAAAAACCCAGGCGAAGCGGTTCGCCGCGCCGCAGCCGGTCCAGCTTGGCATCGAGTTCCCGCTGCGTGGCCATCATCTCGCGCGTGGTGCGGCTGTCGAAGAAGGTGATGAGATCGCCGGAGCTCGCCGCATACGAGCGGGAGGCATCCACGCCGTTGGCGGCGAGCCCGGAGGCCCGCCGGAAGGCCGACCTCCTCTCGATTTCCGTGAACGCGTGCCACAGCAGCGACTTCAGGCGCTGCCGCAGCGGCCAGGGCTCGAGCATTGCGATCCGCCAGCGGGTGGGCAGGGTGTTCTCGATCACGTACACCACGGGAACGCCCAGGCGGCTGCAGGAGCGGGCGAGTGGCAGGTCCAGGTGGTTGTCCCCGCACGCGAGCACCACCGCGGCGTCGGCAACGAGTTCGGCAGGCACTTCGGAGCCTGCGGGGATCAGTGCGACTCCGAAGGGCAGGGCGTCGGGCTGCAGTTCCCCGGCGAACAGCAGCGTGGCGGCTGGGCCCTCGCGGACGATG